>DATFXS010000716.1:0-5597 GCA_035315605.1 Polyangia bacterium | reverse complement strand
GGCGTGAACAGCTCGCGGATGCGTGGCGCAGGCGCCCCTCGCGACGCCGCCTCCTTCCAGCGCTCGGGCTCGCGCACCATCATGCGCACGAGCAGCGCGACCGCCGCGGGGATCAGGCCCGCGAGAAAGACGAAGCGCCAGGCGCGCTCGGGCGCGTCGGCGAACTGCACGCCGGCGATGAAGTAGTTCACCCAGGTAGCCAGGAACAGACCGAGCGGGGCCGACGTGTAGAGCAGCGCGCCCGCCTCGACGCGGCGGCGCTCGGGGACGACCTCGGCGACCATGGCCGCGCCCGCCGCCCACTCGCCGCCGATCCCGAGGCTGGCGATCACCCGGAACACGATCAGCATCCAGATGTTCACCGCGCCCGCGCACGCCGCCGTCCCGAGCGCGTAGAGCAACATCGTCAGAAGCAGCGTCCGCTTGCGACCGATGCGATCCGCAATCTGGCCGAACAGGATGCCGCCCGCGGACCACCCGAGCAGCAACATCGACGTCAGGATGCCGCCCCACTTCAGCGTCGCCGCCTTGGCCGCCGCCGAGCCGATCGGGATCCCGAGCAGCGTCGGCACGCAGTTGGGCGCGACGAAGCTGAACAGCAGGCCGTCGAACACGTCGAAGCCCCAGCCCAGCCAGGCCGCGAACAGCACGGTCCACTGGTACCGGTTCATGTCCAGCACCGTCCGCCCGCCCGCGGCGCCGGTCATTGCGCTTCGATGCCTGACGTCGGGAACGCCGCCGCCGCGGCGTTGCAGAAGTTCACCTTCCGGATCATGGGCGGCGGGTTCGTGCGCTCGCGCGCGGAGGCGGCGCGGCGCGTGGCCAGCGTCTTCTGCGCGCGTTCGCCGGCCTTGGGCAGCGCCGCCATCGTCTTCTTCCAGGCGTCCTGGGCCTTGGCGTCGGACGCGGCCGGTTCGGGGACCAGCGCGACCAGGCCGACCAGATCCTCGATCAGGGTCGGGTCCTGCTTTTGCGCCGCCAGCGCGTCCGCCAGCGACGGCACCAGCACGTGATCGCGGAACGACGCCAGGTCGTCGCCGTCGACCTGGCACCAGAGCAACCGCGCGTGCAGGTGCCCGAAGGTCGGCGCCGCCTCGGTGTGCGGCTGCTTCAGGAGGCGCCGGAGCGCGTCGTCATAGTCGCCTTCCGCCTCGCCGTACGACGACAGCATCACGTCGACCAGCTTGCCGCGGCAGTCCGGATCGCAGCCGTGGCCCAGCAGGTACCCGACCAGCCACTTGCGCCGGTCGGCGTGAAAGCTGTCCAGCTCCTTGCTCTCGCTGGCGCTGACCAGCTCACCCGTGCGCGCCGTCGCCAGCACCAGCGCCGCCACCGCCCGGGCGCCGGTCGAGAACTTCTCGAAGCGATCGATCTCCTGCCACTGTCGCCGCTCGTAAAGGTCCTGCAGGTACGGCTCGAACAGCCAGGCCATCTTGCCCGGGAAGGCCTGCACCTCGCGTTCGTCTTTCAAGATCGACAGCGGTCCGGCGGCCGCGGGCTGGTTGGCCGTGGTGACCGCCTCCAGCTCGTCCTGGAACACCTGCGCGATGGCGTCGGATCGTTCGGCCAGCGCATCGTCCTTGCAGATCTCGGCGGCCTTCTCGACGCCGAATCGTTGCATGCACGTCATCTTGAACGCCTGAGCCAGCTGCCCGTAGTTCTTCTCCGACGTCGCCTCGAGCACGGCGCGCATGTAGCTGGCGTTGTCCTTGCCAAGCTCGAGCGCGTACGAAACCGCCAGCTCCGGGTCCAGGATCGCCCCGCGGGTCAGCGACAGCAGCACGCCGAAGCGCTGGTCGGCGGTGTTCGGCCCCGTCGTCGACAGCACATTGAGGTTCTTGGACAGGATCTCGGCGCGTGCGATGCGCCAGTCGTTCTCGGCCTTGGTGCGGGCGATCGCCTGGTCGGACTTCGCCTGTTCGGCGGCGGTCACCGATTGCCGGAACTGCCAGATCGACGTCGCGATCAGGCCCGCCAGCCCCAAGAACAACGTCGACAGCGGCCCGTGGTACTCCTGAAAGAACTTGGCCAGCTTGCTCTTCTTGGCGCCGCCGCCGGCCGCGGCGTCCGTCTTGTCCTCGTCTCCAGCCACGCGGGCAATATATTATCGATTCCGCCGCGAGTGGCAGGACACTGAGCCCAAAGACCAACGAAGATGAAGTGGCTCGAGATCCCCGCGGTCAAGATCGCGATTTCGGTCCTGCTCTGGATCGTCGCCGCGCCGTTCGTCTGGCTGTTCTTCCGCAGGACCTGGCGCGAACTGGACGCCGAAGGGATGGCGCTGCGGCGCGATCTGGCGGCGCGCGGCGAGATCGACTACCGCCCGATGGTCGCGCTGACCCTGGTCGCGTTCATCCTGACCTTCCAGGAGTACTACGGGCGTCCCGACTTCTACATGCGCGGCATCGCCAGCTTCGTCGATCGCCACGCGCGCACGCACCCCGGATCGATCTTCAATCCGCGCCTCTACGACGAGCTTTACATGCGCGCCTGGTGGGGGGTGACGCGCGTCGGCGGTTACCTCTTGCCGCTCGCGGTCTGGCCGATCTTCTTCCGGCGCGACAGCCTGCTCGACTTCGGGCTGCGTGGGCGCGGCTTTCGCGCGCACGCCTGGATCTACGCGCTGTGCGTGGTGGTGATGGTGCCGGTGCTGATGCTGGTCAGCCGGCAGCCAGACTTCGCCGACTACTACCCGATGTACAAGATGGCCGGGCGGTCGTGGCTCGACTTTCTCGTCTGGGAATTCATCTACCTGGCGCAGTTCTTCACGCTCGAGATCTTCTTCCGCGGGTTCTGGCTGCGCGCGATGCGCACGTTCGGCTCGGGCGCGATCTGGTCGATGGTCGTGCCGTACTGCATGATCCACTACGGCAAGCCGTACCACGAGGCGATGGCGGCCGTGATCGCGGGCGTGGTGCTGGGATCGCTGGCGATGCGCACGCGCAGCATCTATGCCGGCTTCCTCGTGCACGCGACCGTCGCCGTGCTGAACGACGTCCTCGCGCTGTCGCGGCGCCACGGCCTGCCCGAGCTGCTGACACCGTCGAGCTCGACGCGCCTGATCTTCCGGCACTGGCCGGCCCTCATCTGGGTCGCCTGGGCGCTCGCGCTCGCCGTGCTGGCCGCCAAGGTGCGGCGCTCGTGGCCCGAGCTGACCGCGTTCTTCAACCGGCGCCGGCGCGGCGCCGCCGCCCCGTGACGGCCGGCGCCGCCCGGGCTACTGCCGCTGTCCGACGACGTCCTTGTCGATCGTCGCCTGGCCCATCGGCCCCATGTTCATCGTCGCGTCGGGCGTGATGAGGTGCAGCGTCGAACCCTGGACGCAGTAGCCGCCATTCGCGGTCATGCCGCTCACCGCGCTGGTGACGCTCAGGCTCGATCCGGTGGCGGCGTAGGTTCCGTTGTCGTTCTGCGCGCCGGCGGCGGCCTCTGTGCAGGTGCAGCTGGTCGATCCGGTGCAGGTGAACGTCGTTCCGGCGGGCAGCTGGGGCTCGAACATGCTGGCGAAGTAATCGCAGGTCTCCCCGGTCAGGCAGGAGGACGGCACGTCCCACGTCACCATCACCGTCACGTTCTGCGAGAAGCTGTAGGTCAGGTCCGCGGCGAACGTCGCCGTCCCTGAAAGACCGACGTTGATGGCCGTGATGGTGGCCTGCGCGCAGATCGCCTGCGTCAGCGGCGCCAGCGCGATCGAGTTGACGCATTCGGCGGTCAGGTTCCAGGTCCCCACGATGGCGCCGCCGCACGGTTCGACCGTGCCGCACGCCCCGCTGCCGGCGCCGCCGCCGCTCCCGCCGCCGCCGCCGGCGGTGCCGCCGCTGCCGGCGGTGCCGCCACCGTCCGGTTTCGCCGAGGATCCGCCGCAACCGATCGCCGCCAGGGCGATCACCAGGACCAAACGCCCGCTCCACATGCCGTCAGCGTCGCCCCGCCGCCGAAAACGCACAAGAAAAGATTCTCTTTCACACGCGTAGCTGTGCGCTGCGACACTTCGTTCGCGGCGCGCGATCGGTGTCAGCGCACAACGCAAATAGACGAGGCCGGCAACCATGCCGGCCTCGTCCATCTTCCTGAATGTCGAACGTCGAACCGAATTACTTGGTCGGTTCGGGAGCGCTCTTCATCTCGGTCTTCGCCGCGTCGCCACCCTTGTCCGCGCCCTTGTCCTTCTTGCCACCCTTCTTGCCGCCCTTCTTCTCGGTCTTCGGGGCGTCGGCTTTCGCCGGCTCCTTGGCCGCATCGCCAGCGGGGGCCGCCGCGACCGTGCGGGGCTTGCTGACGTGCTTGCTGGCCGGCGTCGCCGCCAGAGCCGAGCCGGTCATGAGGGCGAAGAGCGACAGGCCGATCATCGTGTTGCGAATCATTTGGAATCCTCCGGTTTCGATGGTTGGTCGCAAATGCGACGTGCCGGGAGATTGCAGCCCGGGTGCCAGGTCACGCCGCGCCGCGAACCCCGCAATCCCCGCGCGAAAAGGGGCGCCGCGGCACGGCCGTGAGGCGGTTTCGGTGTGGCCGCCGCGCAAATCCGCGCCAGCGGCAGCCGTGGTTCAGCCGAACCAGTAGGCGAGCTTGAGCATCACGACGTTGTCGGCCGCGCGCCCCTGAAGCACCGGCTGCAGCTGGAACGACGCGCCGTCCGGCGACGGGACCAGAGTCGGATTCTGGGCGCGCGTGTAGACGAGGAACAGCGTCGAGCCGAGGCGATATTCCCAGCGCAGGACGACGTTGACGTTCAACGTCGCGCTCTCGGTGTCTGCCATGCCGGCAGCGGGCGTGGTCAAGTCGGCGAGGTGGATGCGTCCGCCAGCGGGCTGCGTGATCATGAAGTAGGGGCCGTAGCGCACGCGCGTGAGGAACAGCTGCGTGTACCACTGCAGGGACAGCTCCGGCGTGAAGGTGAAGGCGGCGCGCAGCGTGGCGCCGACGCTGGCCGCGTTCTGGGTGCCGAACAGGTAAGGTACGGGCGCCCCCGCCGCGACGGCACCCTTCGAGACGTAACGGGGTGAACCGGTCTCGTAGCCGCCCGTCGGCAAGAGCGCGAGCTCGAGGCGCGAGAAAGCGCGCAGCGCGATCTGCGCGTTGACGCCGGTGTTGATGCCACCGCCGCGTTTCGCGTCGAAGCTGGACGCCAGATAAGCGGTCAGCGGCAGGCGCGGGTCCGAGCTGACCGCGGCCGTGATGCCGCCGCTCCCGGCGCGCTCCAGCGCGGTCCCATCGCCGGTCTCGCGGTCGTCGAAGTAGGCGCCGCGGGCATGGACGTCGAAGTAGAGCGCCCAGAAATTCGTCAGGTTCGCCGACGTCGCGAGCCGGACCTCCCGCCAGAGATCGAGGCCGTCCAGCGTCTCGCGCAGGTTGACCTGCAACGCGGTCGAGGTCTCGCGCGTGTACCACCACGGATCGAGCGTGCGGTACGACAGCGACAGGTAGGCCTGGTAATCGTTCTTTCGCTCGAGGTAGCCGAGGTCGTTGAACTCCAGCGTCTTGCCGGCCAGGTGCTGCCATGCGTTCCAGAGCCAGTGCGCGCCGCCGTCCTTGCCGACGTACAACGACGCGCCGGGCGCGAACGTGCCGGGCTGGATCGGCTTGCCGTCGGGCTC
>DATFXS010000715.1:0-2070 GCA_035315605.1 Polyangia bacterium | reverse complement strand
CCGCTTAGAACTAAGACCTAAGACCGACCGACTAGGCCGTCGCGCGCAGGGTGGGGGCGGCGGGCTCTTGCCAGGCTTCGGTGAGCGGGCGGCCCTTCATGATCGACGGCTGCGGCACGCCCAGCAGCGCCAGGATCGTGGGCGCGATGTCGAGCGGTCCGGCGTCGTTCAGCTCGACGCCCTGGCGGATGCCGGGGCCGCGCAGGATCACCAGGCCGCGCGGATCGTGCATCCCCTGCTTGGGCGACGGGGCGTCGAGCGCGAACAGCTCGTCCAGCGGATAACCGTCGGGCCGCGTGCCCGGCGCGCCGTCGAAGAAGTAGCGCACGGACTCGGTCTCGCCGTCGGCCAGGCCGGCAGGCGTGATGGTCAGGATGTCGCCGACCTCTTCGACGTAGATGGTCTCGGTGCGCGGGCCGCTGCCGATCTGCCGGGACGCCCGCGTGCACAGCTCGGCGATGCGCTTTCGCTCGGTCGCGTCCGGGATCTTCACGTTCACCTGCGGGTTCATCACGTGAACGATCTCGGTCACGCCCTTGGCGCCCCAGAGATCCAGCACGCGCCGCACGTCCTTGAAGCGGACGATGTAGCGGCCCTTCGGGAAGTTGTCCTTCACGTAGGGCTGCTGTCCCATGCTGGACGCCAGCACGACCACCGTGTTGGGATCGGCGAGCGCGAGGAACCGGCCCAGAAGCTCGTCGGCCAGCTCGTAGCCGTACTCGACGGCGCCGCCGTAGTTCTTCTTCTCGTCGGCCGGCGCCGGCGTCAGGAACTGCGAGTCGTCGTACGACCGCCAGTAGTGGTGCATGTAGTGCGCGGCGTGATTGGTGTGAAACGTCGCGTAGTCGGGGCGGTAGCGCTTGTAGATCTGCGCGAAGAAGTCGTAGTTCACCAGCGGCTGCAGCGAAATCCGCCGCCACTTGCTGTGCTTGTCGATGCGCTCTTGTACGAGCTGCCTCGCGATGCGCGCGCAGGTCTGCGGGCGAAGGCCGAAGCGGAGCAGATCGAACCCCTGTTTGACGATGCCGAGCGGCCCGGTCTCGTCCGCGATCTTGTTGTGTGCCGCCGTGTGCATCCGGTTCAGCTGCTGGATCGGCTTCAGGTACGCGGGGTACGTCTCGTCGTTCGGCGCGAACGGCCCCGGCACCATGAAGCCCGGCACGGGTCGCGGCGGGAAGGCGCTGATGCTGCCGAAGACGCCCACCGACTTGCCAGCGTCGATGGCGTAATCCCAGCTGCGCTTGGCCGTGATGGTGGTCTGGTCCTGCTCCAGCACCGTCGCGCCGTGCACGGTGCGATCGACGCCGGTGTGCAGCGTCACCCAGGTGATCCAGGGATCGAGGTGCGGGTAGCGCTCGAGCGCCTCCGGCGATCCCCATGCCCCCTCGCGCTTCATGCGCGCCAGGTTGGGGAGCTTCCCCTTCTTCATCATCGGATCGATGATCGTCCAGGTGATCTCGTTGAACTCGAGTAGAAGAACTTTTCTGGACTGCATAGTCTTTCCCCAGCCTCCGACGCGTCGGCGGTTATTGTCCTGTCAAGCCCCGTGCAAGTCGAGCGGAAACCGCTCCGGTGGATTCGGTACAACACCGTCGGAGGCGGGGGGCGCCGGCTTCTTACCGAGGAAGTCGATCGAGGTGATGCACAGCTCCTCGGGCCGGAACCGCCCGGCGAACTGCGGGTGCACCGGGACGTCCCCCAGCTCGCGCAAACGTTGCGCGGACGGCGCCGCGGTGTTGAGCGCGATGTCGAAGCCGGCGTCGGTCGCCATCTTCACGAACTCTATGGCTCGGAGCCGATTCTGGTAGAGGAATTCGTTCTGCCACAGCCACCACGCGGTGTCCGAATACCGTAAATAATGCAGCTGCGAGATCGACCGATCGAAGCGGGCGTAGTGGTCACCGCAGTTGACGGAGTGAAACATCAGCCCGCCCGGGCGGAGGATCCGCTTCGATTCCCGGTACATCGCAGCGATGGCGGCGGCGGGCACGTGTTCAAGCACGCTGTTCGAGAACACGCAGTCCAGCGACGCCGCGGGCAGGCCGGTGTCGCGCGCGTCGGCGGGGGGCC
>DATFXS010000714.1:0-3923 GCA_035315605.1 Polyangia bacterium | reverse complement strand
CCGAAGCCGTCGAGCACGACGAGGACGACGCGGGGCACGTTGCTCATCCGCATAACTTAACACCAGTTAATGGTGATATGGCTCGCCGCGAATGATCGTCAGGGCGCGGTAGATCTGTTCGAGCAAGACCAGCCGCGCCATCCGGTGCGGCAGCGTCATCGCGGACAGCGACAGGCGCAAGTTCGCCCGCGCCACCAGCGCCGCGGGCAGTCCGTCGGCGCCGCCGATCGCGAACGTGATGGCGCGGCCGCCGTGCAGCATGCGTTCGCCGAGGTGGCGCGCGAAGCGCTCCGTCGTCCAGGCCTCGCCCGCGACGTCGAGCGCGATCGTCTCGCCCTGCGTCGGCCACTTACGCGCCAGCGCCGCGTCGTCCTCGACCTCCACGACCTCGACGGCGAGGTGCCGCCGCGCCCGCGCCACGTAGTCGTCGCACAGCGCGGCGAAGCTGCGATCGCGCAGCTTGCCGACCGCGAGGACGACGATCTTCAAGGAAGCTACAGCGCGCCGTAAAGGGCGTCGGGCTGCTGCAGCGTCGCCTCGGGCGGCACGTCCAGCTTCACGCGCGGCGCCTCGATCCAGAGACTCTCGAGGTCGTAGAACTCGCGCACCGGATGGTAGAAGACGTGAATCACGAAGGCGCCGAAGTCGAGCAGCGTCCAGCGTCCGCTGCCGCTGCCCTCCTGCCCCAGCGGCTGCATGCCGCGCGCCTTCATCGCCTGGCAGATGCCGTCGGCGATCGCGTCCACCTGGCGGTCGCTGCGGCCGCTGACGATGCCGATGAAGTCGGTGTAGCTGCCCATCGACGACACGTCAATCAGCACGGGCTCCAGCCCCCGCTTGTCGAGCGCCGCTTCCATCGCCGTCACCGCCAGCGCCCGGGTCTCGGCGAGCTCGGCCTCGGTCCGCGCCGTCCGCGGCGCGCCGCTGTCGGGAGCGCGCAGCTTGACCTGCGACCGGCGGGCGCCGCGCACCGGAATCCGGGTGCCGCCGCTCGCGCCAGTATGGGGGCGGCCACCCCCCTGCTTCCGTTGGACCTTGCGTTTACCGAGCGACCCGCGCCGAGGTTTCTTCACCTGATTCCAATCTAGCAAAGCGCGTCCCGGCAGGCCATTTCTATGATCGCTGGCCGGCCGAACTGTTGTTTCTGTTTCAACAACGTTACGGCCCGAGCGGACCGCGATCGCGAAACGGGTCGGGGAAACCGGGTTCCGGCTCGGGCTTCTTTCCGGCCAGCGCGTCTTTCCAGCGCCGCTCGAACGCTTGCATCAGCCCTGCCAGGTAACCCTGCTCCGCACGGCCGAGCCGCGATTCCACGGCGGCCGCCGCGCGATCGACCCAGCGAGCCTCTTCGGTGGTTTCACCGATGTCGGGCGCCTCGTCGGGATCCGTGCTCTTGCCGCCGCTCTCCGCCCAGCGCTCGGCCGCCAGCCGGACGCGCTCGCTCAACCAGTTCGGCGCCTCCAGCGCGGATCGGCCCAGGACCTTGCCGCCCTCGCGGAAGGCGACGACGAAAGCCTGGCGCTCCGACTCCGAGAGGGCGTTGAAGATCACCTGGCGCAGCAGGGCCGCCTGCGCACGATCGATGGCCCCGCCGACGTGCACCTTCGCGCAGTAATGATCGAACACCATGCCGAGCTGGTAGCTGGTTGCCATCTCGTCGGCGCGGCGGCCGAGCGCGAGCAGCGCGAAGAACTTCCGCCACGCGAGCTTCAGCGCGAGCAGCGCCGCCGCCGTCAGCGTCGCGTTCCGCATGAAGTTTCCCTCCCGCGCGTCGCCCAGCAGATCCGCGGAGCCGGGCGTGAGATCGACGCGGCGGCGCTCTGCGATCTTCGCCAGCATCCCCGCGCGCACGCGGCCGGCGAAATAGTCGTCGATCACCGGGAGCGGGATGACGCCGCCGACCGCCGTGGCCAGCAGGGCGCGCCGCACGATGAGGCGCCGGTTCTCGGCGAGGTGCCCGACGCCGTCGTCCGACGGCTCGGAGACGATCCGCAGGGGCGCGATCGGTTCGGGCCGATCCCGCTCGTCGTCGCTCACGGTGCCTCCTTCGCGGCTTTCACAGCCGGCTTCGCGCCGCCGGGCGGCAGCGTCCGCGGGCGCGGGCGCGGCGGCTCCGCCGCGGGCCGCGCCTGACCGAGCCCGCGCAGCAACTCTTTCTGCTCCGGCAGCGTGCGCTGTCGCATCGCCAGATCCTCGGCGGCCGGTTTCTCGATCGGCGCCGTGCTCGCGATGTCGCTCAGCACGGTGTGAACGTCGACCGTCCCCTCGACCGGCTTGCCGTCACCGGGCGTCGTGAATTTCGCCGTCAGATCACAACGGACCAGCGCGCCGGTCGTGTCGTCGACGACGACCCGTCCCTGCAGGTCGTCGATCGAGGCGTTGTCGCGCCACTTGCGCAGACCTTCTTGCGGGCGCGTCCGGTCAGACCCAGAGCCGTCGCCCGGACGCAGCTCGAACACCGTCGCGTGCGCACCGCCGACCAGCTCGGTCCCCGCGCGCGCGACGCGCGCCCGGCGCGCCACCAGGTCGAACACGGCGAACGGCGCCCCCAGCGCCTCCTCGAGCAGACGGCTGGGCTCGGGCTCCTCGGCGACGCGGCGGATCATCTTCCCATAGCGTAGCGCAACGGCGAGCTCGCGCCCGTAGAGGACCACCTCGCGGCCGCCGTCGCGATCGTTCTGCTCGCGAAACCGGTAGTTGCCCGACCGGTCGACCCACACGTCGGTCGTGGTCGAGACGACATTCGGTGCCGCCCCCGACGCCGCCGCGGAAAAGCGCGACGTGCCGTGAAAGTGCGCCCCCCCCAGCCGCTTGAGCGCAGCCGCGAACGCATCCGGCCGCAGCGCATCCGCCAGCACCGCCACCTTCTGCGCCGGCACCGTGCCCTGATCCTTGCCGCGCTTGCAGCCGCCCCCGGCGGCCGCCGACAAGATGACAATCACGCCTGCGCAAATTCGCTTCAATGCGGCGCTAACCTTAGCATCCCCTCATGGATGCGATCGACGTGCTGCTCTCTTCGCCGTGGTTCGCGGCGATGGCGGGCCTGTTCGGCGCCGCGTGGGGAAGCTTCTTCAACGTCTGCATCGCGCGCGTCCCCGCCGGCCAGTCGATCGTGCGCCCGAGCTCGCGCTGCGTCCGGTGCGGCGCCCCGATCCGCCCGATCGACAACATCCCGCTGGTTTCGTACCTTCTGCTTCGCGGGCGCTGCCGCGCCTGCCACCAGCCCTTCTCGCCGCGCTACCCGCTGGTCGAAGCGCTGGCCGCGCTGATCGCGACGGCGCTGTGGCTGACGTTCGTGTCCGGGGATCCCGGCGAGGCGCCGGCGATCCGCATCTCCCGGTTCGCCGTCTACTTCGCGTTCGCCGGCTCGCTGATCGTGCTGTCGTTCATCGACCTCGCGACCATGCGCTTGCCCGACGTGATCACCCTGCCGGCGATTCCGGTGTTCTTCCTGTCCGGCTTCGCCGTGCACCAGGCGTCCTGGCTGGAGCGGCTGATCGGCGCCGGCGCCGGCTACCTGTTCCTGCGCATCATCGCCGACTTCTATTACTACGTGCTCAAGCGCGAGGGCCTGGGCCTGGGCGACGCCAAGCTGCTCGCGCTGATCGGCGCGCTGCTCGGATGGCGGGCGCTGCTGTTCGTGCTGACGGTCGGCGGCTTCGCGGGCTCGCTCATCAGCCTTCCGATCGTCATCTGGTCGCGCCGCCGGCGACCGGCGGCGGCAGGCGACGAGCCTCTCCGCCACGTGCAGGTGCCGTTCGGCCCGTTCCTGGCGGGCGCCGCGCTGCTGTACATCTTCGTCGGACCACGGCTGTTCGCGCTGATGGCCGGGGGATAATCGCGACCCGCCGCGCGGGCTCAGCGATCGGGCCGCGGCCCGTCTGAGCTGTCGGCATCGGCGCCGCCGTCGCGCGCGACCGGAA
>DATFXS010000713.1:0-2463 GCA_035315605.1 Polyangia bacterium | reverse complement strand
CCGCCGCGACCGCGACCAGCACCAGCAGCGAGCCGCCGATGGTCATGCCGAACGCGACCAGCTCCGTCCGCCACCACTTGCGCGATTCCTTGACGTCGTAGGCGAGATTGAGCGCCTTTCGGACGGCGTCGACGCCGCGCGAGGCCGAATAGATGGTCGCCAGGAGACCGAGCGTCAGCAGGTGCGGCCGCGGCCGCTCCACCAGCCCGCGCAGGTGCGGTTCGATCACCGCCACCGCCGGCCCGGGCAGGATCGCGTGCGCGCGCGTCAGCATCGTGTCGACCGACTGGCGGACGTAGGGGATGAACGCCGTCAGCGTCGCGAGGAAAAACAGGAACGGAAACAGCGCGAAGACGAAGTAGTAGGCCAGCGCGGCGGCGGCGTCGGAGACGGCGTCGTTCTCGTACTCCTCGTAGAGACGTCTGAGGAACGCTTTGAACCTCATCCGCCCGCCGCCCGGGAACCACAAAGAAATGATCCTCGTCGGAGAAAATAAGAACGCACACGTCCGAAGTGAACGCTCAACCGTAGCTCAAGCAAAACATGGCTTCGTTGGCGTTGGGGGCGCCGCTTCCTCTCGTGTTTCGCGCACCCAATATTGAAGGGTGCTTGAACAAAATCGTAGCCGCCGTGTCCGCCGGCCGCAGCGACCGGGCGCGCGACCGGGAGCTTCTCGAGCGCGTCGCCCGGGGCGACGTCGCCGCGCTGCGGACGATTTACGACCAGCACGCGTCGCGGGCGATCACCATCGCCTTTCGCATATTGCGCAACCGGGAGGAGGCGGAGGACATCGTCCAGGAGACGTTCCTGGAAGTCTGGCGGCGCGCGGCTCAGTTCGATCCCGGACGAGGAGGCGCCGTCGCCTGGGTGGTCACCATCGCGCGCAGCCGCGCCATCGACCGCTTGCGCGCGCGGACCATCGCCGGAAGAACGATCGCAAGCGCCAGCGAAGACACGGACGGCCTGCTGCCGCCGCCGCCGCCATCACCCGCGGTGGAGACGGAACGACGCCGCGACGAACGCCGCGTCGCGGCCGCGCTGGGCACGCTGCCGCCGGCGCAGCGACGTACCATCGAGCTCGCGTACTTCGAGGGGCTCTCCCAGAGCGAAATCGCCGTGAAGACCGCCAGCCCGCTCGGCACCGTCAAGATGCGCGTCAAGCTGGCCATGGCCAAGCTCGCCGAGCTGCTGGGGGACGAAAGCACATGATGCGCCGGCACCGTTTCACCTGCGCGCAGTTCGTCGATCTGGCGGAGTCGTTCGCGCTGGGCACCCTCGAGGAGCTGGAGCAGCGCGCCTGCGCCCAGCACATCAAGCGATCGGTCCCCCATCACGGCTGCCGCGAGGCGCTCACCCGCGCGCACGAAGTGATGGAACGGCTGGCGGCCGCGCTGCCCCAGTCGCAGTCGGACGAACCGCCGCCTGCCGGGCTGTGGGCAGCGATCGAGGCGCGTCTGGGCGTTGGCTCCGGTTCAAGCAGCGCCGAATGGCTGTGACTGGAAGGTGTCGAGCACCAGCGTCTGCAGGCGCCGGCGGACCAGCGCCAGCCCCAGCAGCGAGCTGACCGCGCACGCGAAGAGGTGGCCGATCACGGGCGGCCACCCTATGACGCTGCACACGGAGGTCAGGGTGGTGACGCCGATCAGGAGGCACCCGCAGATCACCAGCGCGTCGCGCCTCAGATCGAAGTAGGTCAGCAGCAGCACCTCCAGCAGCGAGAAGACCTGCAGCCCGGCGCCCAGCGCGGCGACGCGGAACAGGGGCGTGGCGTCCGGCGACAGCCCGACCACCGCGACGATGCGCGGAGCCGCCGCGATGGCGAGCGCGGTCGCCGCCATCTGCACGGCCGCCGCGCCGCGCAGGATCCGCTTGGCCTCGGTCGAGATCAGCTCGGCGTGCTGTTTCAGCTCGCGCAGCGGCGCGCCGGCCTCGAGCTCGACGTAGAAGCTGCGGAAGCGCTGGTAGAAGGCGGTCTCGACCTGCACGTAGATCCAGGCGAAGGCCGGGATCACCGAGAACCAGGCGACCGCGGCGATCGCCGCGTAGAACGCGGCCGCGTCGCCGCCCATCACCACGTAGACGACGATCTTGTCTGCCCAGATCGAGACGTAGTACGCGAGGGCCGACAGCGCGAGCAGGCGATATTCGACGAAGGCCGGCCAGAGCGGTGAGGTCTCGTCGGTGGCGGCGGGAAGCACGCGCGCGACACCGCGCACCAGCAGCGCGAGCGTGACGACCTGACCGGCCGCGAAGCCCGCCAGGTAGCCGGCGCCGCCGGCGGGCGCGGCGCGTTCGACCACCAGCGCGGCGAACAGGCTGAGCGGCGCCCCGATGCCGAACGCCCGCAGCAGCACGACCGGCGACATCAAGCCGCCGCCCACGGACAACATCAGCCACTGCGCGCCGATGATCGCGGTCAGGGGCGCCCCCACCAGCGCGAGCGGAAGCGGCAGGTGCAGCAGC
>DATFXS010000712.1:0-3300 GCA_035315605.1 Polyangia bacterium | reverse complement strand
AGCTGACGCTGGGCTTCGGGACCGAGGTGACGATCGGCAAGACCGTGCTGAAGTACCTGCCGACCGAGGAAGAGGTCGACCTGGCGCCGTCCGATCAGGAGAGCTACGGCTCGCTGGTCGGGCGCGATCCGAAGCTGCGCCGGCTGTTCCGCGTGCTGGATGACGTGGCCGCCACCGAGGCCACCGTGCTGATCGAGGGCGAAACGGGCACCGGCAAGGAATTGCTGGCCGAGGAGATTCACCGCCACAGCCCGCGCAAGGACGGCCCGTTCATCGTGTTCGACTGCGGCGCCGTGCCCGACGAGCTGATCGAATCGGCGCTGTTCGGCCACGTGCGCGGCGCGTTCACGGGCGCGATCACCGATCGTCCAGGCGCCTTCGAGGAGGCCGACGGCGGGACGCTGTTCCTCGACGAGATCGGGGAGCTGGCGCCGGGCGTGCAACCGGCCCTGCTGCGCGCGCTGGACAAGCAGTCGGTGCGGCCGGTCGGTGGATCGACGTACACGCGCGCGTCGGTGCGGGTCGTCGCCGCCACGAACCGGAACCTCCGAGCGGAGATCGCGGCCCGCCGGTTCCGCGAGGATCTCTACTACCGCGTCGCGGTCGTGCGGATGGTGGTGCCGCCGCTGCGCGAGCGCCCCGACGACATCCCGCTGCTCGTGCAGCACTTCATGCGCCAGTTCCGCGGCGATCGCACGCTGGACGTCAGCGGCGAGGACATGGAGAAGCTGCGCCGGCACGACTGGCTCGGCAACGTGCGCGAGCTGCGCAACGTGGTCGAGCGCGCCTGCGCGGTCAGCCACGGCACGCGCCTGGAACTGGACGACGCGCTCGACGAGCGCCCGGCTTCGGGCGCGGTCCTGGCGGCGCCCGTCGCCGTCAACGTCGACCTGCCTTTCAAAGAAGCGAAGGCGCGCGTCGTCGAGGCGTTCGAGCGCGACTACATCCGGGCGCTGCTGGAACGCCACAACGGCAACCTGTCGGCGGCGTCGCGCGGCGCTGAGATAGACCGCAAGCACCTGCGGGAGCTGTTGCGCAAGCACGGCCTGCGCGAGTCGAGCGACTCCTGACGATGGCCCCGGCGCGCTGGTGGCAAGAGCTGCGCGCGCGTGCCGAGCGCCTCGGCCGTGAGATCTCGGGGGGCGTCTCCGCCGGCGTCGCCGACTCGGGCCACGCCGCGGTCTACCTCCGGCAGCTGCTGCGCGGCAACCGCGCCAAGCGCGCGTTCAAGTCGCTCGATCATCGCAGCGCGAAGAAGGACCAGGCGGCCGCGCCCGGCCAGCCGCCCGTCCTGATCATCCACGGCTACCTGGCGACGCGCGGATCGCTGCACCTCCTGGAACGCCATCTGACGGATCGGGGCCTCATCGTCATGAGCTATCCGCTGGGGGGCCCGCTGCTGAACGTCGGCGACATCCGCGACTCGGCCGGCCTGATCGCGCGAAAGGTCGAGTCGATCGTCGCGCAGACCGGCATCTCGCGCGTCGACATCGTCGGTCATTCGATGGGCGGCCTGGTCGGCCTCGACTACCTGAAGCGGCTGGGCGGCCGGCACCGGGTGCGGCGGCTGATCCTGCTCGGCACGCCGGCGCAGGGGACCTGGTCGGCGCTGCTCGGCCTCGTCACCGCGCCGCTCGGGCTCGCCAGCCTGCAGCTTCTGCCCGGCAGCCCGTTCCTGCGCGAGCTGGGCGAGCGGCCGCTGCCGCCGGGCGCCGACGTGGTGTCGATCGGCGCGGTTCGCGACTGGCTGGCGCCGCTGGCCAGCACGGCCCTCGACGGTGTCCGCCACATGGCGCTGCCTACGGGACATTCCGGCCTGCTGGTCGACGCCGAGGTGGCGGAAGTCGTCGTCGGCATCCTGCGAGAACCGGATTCTCCGCCCCCGGTTGACGTGCCCCAAACGACACCTTAAAATTGCCAAGTTTTGAGCACCTTTAGGCCCCGCGACATGGCCGACGGCGGTGAAGGCGGACAAGAAGGCGCGCAATGGGCGCTTCGCTTCATCTCCGGCAAATATCAGGGCGGCGAATTTCCGCTGCGGCCCAACCGCGAGATCATCATCGGGCGGTCATCCGACCTCGACATGGTGCTGGTCGAGGACATGGTGTCGCGCAAGCACGCCAAGATCACCACCGACGAGCACGTCGTCACCATCCAGGACCTCGGCTCGACGAACGGGACGTTCGTCAACGGCGAGAAGGTCCGCAAGGCGGATCTGAAGGACGGCGACCGGATCCTGATCGGGACGTCGATCATCAAGATCGTCTTCGTCGACGGTGAGAACACCAGCCATCTGACCGAGACCGAGGCGCGCTCGAAGATGGCGGTGGCGGCGAACAAGCGCTCGTCCGCGGCGCCGAAGTCGATGGCCGGCAGCATCGAGGAGATCCCGCTGCCCGATCTGCTTCAGCTCTTGTCGACCAGCCGCAAGTCGGGCGTGCTGGTCGTTCACTCCGATCGGCACGTCGGCAAGATCTTCTTCCGCAAGGGCCAGATCTACTTCGCGAACCTCGAGAACCAGTTCAACATCGGTCCGCGCAAGGCGCTGACCCGCATGCTCGGCTGGACGCAGGGTTCGTTCGAGCTCGAGCCGCCGGACGAATCGGCTGTGCTCGAGGAGATGGATGAATCGACGGAGGCGCTGCTGATGGAGAGCATGCGCCAGCTCGACGAGTACCGCCTGGCCGCCGAGAAGCTGCCCGAGATGTCGGCGCCGATCGGCATCGCGCGCCCGCTGAAGTCGAAGCTGCGCGATCTGTCGCCGGAAGAGCTGGACGTCTTCCAGGCGGCGATGGAGGTCAAGACCGTCAGCGCGCTGTTCGATCAGTCGTCGCTGTCCGATCTCGATATCGCGCAGAAGCTGGCCCCGCTGTTCGAAAAGGGCTACCTCGTCGCCGGGTAAACGGCGACGAGGGGCCGGTCACTGCACCAAGGCGTCGTACAGGACCGGGGTGACGATGGCGAGATCCGTCCCCTTGGGCGCCGGGACGACCGGCCCCTCGCCGACCGGCAGCGAGCAGGCGGCCCCCGACGACTTGATGCAGTGCGCGGAGCTGACGTACGGGCGAATGTGGCGGTACATGTCCGAGACCGGGGGCATGGGATTGTCGTTCGAGTCGCTGTCCGACCACGGCGCCAGAGGAAACGTCACCGACTCGATGCCGGTCACGTTTAGTCGGCTGCCGTAGACTCTGGCCGGATCGAGCCCGAAGCCGGTCTGAATCTGCCAGCTGGCCCAGATACGATCGACGCCGGCGTGCAGGAGGAAGAAGAAGGGATCGCGCGCCGAGGTCGCGGCGG
>DATFXS010000711.1:0-5238 GCA_035315605.1 Polyangia bacterium | reverse complement strand
GACAACGACGGCGTGCCCGACGACCAGGACAAGTGTCCGACGCAGGCGGGCCCGAAAGAGAACAACGGCTGCCCCGACAAGGACACCGACGGCGACGGCGTCGTCGATCGCAAGGACAAGTGCCCCGACAAGGCCGGCCCGCCCGAGCGCGACGGCTGCCCCGAAGAGGACCGGGACCACGACGGCATCATCGATTCGAAGGACAAGTGCCCCGACGAGCCCGAGGACAAGGACGGCTTCGAGGACGAGGACGGCTGCCCCGACGAGGTTCCGGCGCCGGTCAAGAAGTTCACGGGCGTCGTGAAGGGGATCAACTTCCGCCGCAACTCGGCGGACATCAAGGCGTCGTCGTTCCCGCTGCTGAAGGAGGCGGTCAGCGTGTTCAAGGAGTACCCGGCCCTGCGGGTCGAGATCTCCGGCCACACGTCGGACGAGGGCAAACGCGAATTCAACATGAAGCTGTCGCGCAAGCGCGCCGAGGCGGTGAAGCTGTTCCTGGTTTCGGCCGGCATCGAAGAGAGCCGCATCGGCACCGTCGGCCACGGACCCGACAAACCGATCGCGGACAACGAGACCAAGGAAGGCAAGGAGAAGAACCGCCGCATCGAGTTCCGCCTGCTCGGCGCCGAGGAGAAGGTCCAGACGCAGCCCGAGCCGGAGGACATCAACCCGTCGCCCGATCGCGAGCCCAAGGGGGCGAAGGCGAAGGGCAAGGCCAAGGGCGGAGGCGAAGGCAAGGGCGCTGGTGGTGGTGAAGGCGGCGCCGAGAAGCCGAAGGGCAAGAAGGGCAAGAAGGCCGCAGCGCCTGCGCCCGAAGGCGATCCGATGCCGCCCTCGAAGAGCAGCAAGGACAAGGGCGCCGCGAAGGACAAGGCCGCCCCCGCCGCGCCCAAGGACAAGGCCGCTCCCGCCGACAAGCCCGCCGCGCCCAAGGACAAGGGCGCCAAGGACGCGCCCAAGGACAAGGGCGCCAAAGAGCCGAAGGGCGAGCTCTAAGCTCTAGCCGCTTTCGCTTACTTCGCCAGCGACGGGAACACCGGGCAGCCGCGCGGATACGGGCGCTCGTGCTCCTGAGCGTCCGTGGGCGGCGCGGGGTCCCGGCACAGGTGCGCGTCCGAACAGGCGACCAGCCGGTCGATCGCCTCGTTGCGCGTGGCGGTGACGGCCCGATCGAAATGCGGGCAGTGGACCACCACCTGGAGCAGGATCGAACGGCGCATCGCGCTTCTCCGGTCTCCCAGTCTACTCCGCAATCGGGACTTCGGTTTCGACCGGCACGGCGTAATCGACGCCGGGCACCTCGAAGCCGAACAGCACCCGGAAGTCGTGCTTGAAGCCCGCGTAGTCGATGGCGCTCATCAGCGTCTCGGTCGTGACGGTCTTCCAGAGCGCGACGACGCGCGCCTGCACGGCGGGGTCCATCTCGCGGTCGTCGATCCGGATGCGGCCCGCGTCGTCGGTCGCCGGCGTGCGCCCCGGCCCGAGGTGGTCGCGGAACAGGCGCGCGATCTGCTCGGCCGTCCCTTCGTGCGTGCCCGCCTCCTTCATCACCTTGTAGAGCGCGCTGATGTACAGCGGCACCACGGGGATCGCCGCCGACGCCTGCGTCACCAGCGCCTTGTTTACGCTGACCCACGCGGCGCCGCCGACGCGCTCGCGCAGCGCCGCCGACAGCGCCGCCGTCTGCGCCTCCAGATCCTCCTTGGCCTTGCCGATCGTGCCCGAGCGGTAAATCGGCATCGTCAGCTCCGGTCCGATGTAGCTGTAGGCGACGGCGCGGCAACCCTTCGCCACCAGGTCGGCGGCCATCAGCGCCTGCACCCAGGCCGCGAAATCCTCGCCGCCCATCACCTTGCGCGTCGCCTCGATCTCCGCGTCCGTCGCCGGCCCGATCTCCACCTGCTGGATCTGGTCGTTGCCGAGGTTGATGCTCTGGCTCTTGAACGGCGCGCCGATCGGCTTCAGCGCCGAGCTCCAGGTGGTCCCGGTCGCCTCGTCTGTCCGCTTGGGCGCCGCCAGGCTGTAGACGATCAGATCCAGCTTCACGCCCGAAGCGGCCACCCGCGCCAGCGTCTCTTGCTTGACTGCCTCGGAGAACGCGTCGCCGTTGATGACGACGATGTCCTTCCCGCGCGCGCGCGCCAGGCGCTGGGCTGCGGCGAGGTTGTAATAGCCGGCCGACGCGGTCCGCTCGCCCTGCGCCGCGCGCTCGAGGCAGATGGCGGTGCCGCGCGCGCCGTAACCGAACACGGCGCTGACCAGGCTGGACAGCCCATAGCCGGTGCTGCCGCCGATCACCAGCGCGTGCTTCAGTCCCGTGCCGGGGGCGTCCTGGGTCGCGACGGCGATCTCGCGTTCCACGTTCGTCGCGCAACCGACAGGATGCGCGTTGAGGCAGATGAAGCTCCGGATGCGGGGGGCCACGGTCAGCTTGGGCATGGCGCCCTTCCTGCCGCATCGGACCGGAGGCGTCAAGCGCAGGGGTTGTCCCGCAGACCGGACGTGGCTAGCTTCAGGTCGATGGATCTGCGGAACATCAAACGCATCCTGGTGCCGACGGATTTCTCGGACCCGTCGGCCGAGGCGCTGGCGACGGCGATGGCGCTGGCCAAGGGGCCGGGCGCGGTCGTCGACCTGGTTCACGTGGCGGTCGAGGCGTCGTTCGCCCTGCCGCCGCCGATCGACGTCGCGACCGTGCCGATCGACATGACCAAGGTGATGGAGCGCGTGACCGACGGGCTGCGCGCGGAGGAGAAACGCGTCCAGGAGGCCGGCCTGCGTTGCGAGACCGCCATGCTGATCGGCCGCCCCGACACCGAGATCGTCGCGCGCGCGCACGCCACCGGCGCCGAGCTGATCGTGATGGGGACACACGGTCGGAGCGGGCTCGCGCACGCGCTGCTCGGCAGCGTCGCAGAGCGCGTCGTCCAGCACGCCCCCTGCCCCGTCCTGATCGTCCCCAAGCGGCCCGCGTAACTGCGAAGGCCGGGTGGCACCCGCCACGCGGACGACCCGATCCGGCGCAACGCGCGCCGCGCAGACCGGCGCATCTTCGCGGCCTCGCGGGCCCGGCTCTCTGGCATCGGTGTTGCTCAGGCGAGCGCGCGCCGATGCGATTCGTGGACCTCGAGGAGGCGCGCGCCGCGCGCGGGCTGCGGCTGGTCGTCACGGCCGGCGTGCCGAGCCCGTGGTCGGAGACCGCCAAGAGCTGCTTCGACGCGAAGGGGATCGACTACGTCGCGGTTCGGCTCACGCCGCGCGACGCCGATACGCGCGCCTGGACGGGCCGGCACAACGCGCCGGTCGCGATGTACGACGACGAGCCGCCGCGATCGGGCTGGGCGGAGATTGTCACGCTGGCGGAGTGCATCCGCGAGGACGTTCCGCTGATCCCGGGTTCGCGCGACGATCGGGTCGAGATGTGGGGCCTGGCGCACGAGGTGCTGGGCGAGGGCGGGCTGGTCTGGAGCCTCCGCATCGAAGCGATTCACCAGGGCCTCGTCACCGACGGCGCGCGCGGATTTCCCGTGCGGGCGGCGCGCTACCTGGGCGACCGCTACGGCTACCATCCCGCGCGGGTCGACGGCGCGCGCGCCCGCATCGCATCGACGCTGGGGTTGCTGGCGGGTCGGCTCGAGGACGGGCGGCGGTACCTCGTCGGCGGCGCGCTGAGCGCGGCGGATATCTGCGTCGCCACGGCGCTCGGCGTGCTGATTCCGCTTTCGGAGACGAGCTGCCCGATGCTGCCTGACTTTCGACGGACCTACGAGACGTGGTCGCCGGAGATCACCGGAGCGGTCTCGCCCGCGCTGATCGCGCACCGCGATTTCATCTACCGGCAACACCTGGCGCTGCCGGTCGCGTTCTGAGCCGCGGCTAGCGCAGCTCGATGATGCTGGCGCCGTCGCCGCCCTGGTGCGGCGTGCCGGGCGCCCAGCGCGCGACGTAAGGTGACCCGTCCAGGTGGGCGCGCACGCGCTTGCGCAGCGCGCCCGTGCCGTGGCCGTGGACGACCACCACGTGCGTCTCACCCGCGAGCGCGGCCCGGTCCAGGTACGCGTCGATGGCCGCCAGCGCCTCGTCGCCGTTCTGCCCGCGGACGTCGACCGTCCGCCTCGGCGTCGCCGAGACCAGCGCGAGATCGTCGCTCGCCGCGGCAGGAGGCTGGTCGGGAACGCGGCGCGCCGACTTGCCGCCGCCGGCGGCACGCGCCGCCTCACGCGCGGTCGTCTTCGGCGGCGCGAGCTCGTCGGCCGTCACCTCGATCGTCAGCGCGCCGGCGCTCACGCGCGCCCGTCCCCGCGCATCGGGCGGCTCCAGCAAAACGCCGTCGGCGTTCAGGCGGCGGACGAACACCCGCGTCCCGGCCGCGAGCGGCAGCGAAGCGTCCACCTCGGGCTTCGGCGGCGCGGGCAGGCGGGCGAGCGCCTCGGCCGCGACCCGTTCCAGCTCGGCGCGGCCCGCCTCGGCGGCGCGTGGATCCCGCGCCTGCTGCGCGTCGCGGACGATCTGCGCCAGCGCCGCGCGCGTCTCCGCGACGGCCGCGTCGACGGCATCGCGCGCCTTGAGGCCGATCTCGCGCTCGCGACGGGCGAGCGCCGCCGCCGCCTCGCGCTGGGTCTCGGCGGCCGCGGCCGCGGCAGCCTCGGCCTCGGCCAGCCGCTCTGACTGTTTCACCAGCTCCGATTCGCGCGCCTGCAGCCGCGCGATCACCGCCTCCAGGCCCACGCTGGACTCGCCCGCCAGCGCCCGCGCCCTTTCAAGCAGCGCGTCGGGCAGGCCCATCCGCGCCGCGATGTCGAAGGCGTAGGAGCGCCCCGGCGCGCCGGTCGCGAGCCGGAACGTCGGCCGCAGCGCCTCCAGGTCGTACGCCATCGCTGCGTTCGCGAAGCGCGCGTCGCTCTCGCCCAGCGCCTTGAGGCTGTCGTAGTGGGTGGTGATGATCGCCAGGCCCGGGCGCCCCGCCAACGTCTCGGCCGTCGCCCGCGCCAGCGCCGCGCCCTGATCCGGGTTCGTGCCCGCCATCAGCTCGTCGAGCAGCACGAGCTTCGCGCCCGCTCCCTCGTCACGACGGAGGATGGCGCCGACGTTCGCGAGGTGCGCCGAGAACGTGGACAGATCGCCCATCACCGACTGCTTGTCGCCGATGTCGGCCAGCACGTCGTCGAAGAAGCCCACGCGGCTCCCGGCCGCCGCAGGCACCAGCAGCCCCGCCCGCGCCATGAGCGCCGCCAGGCC
>DATFXS010000710.1:0-6617 GCA_035315605.1 Polyangia bacterium | reverse complement strand
CCTGGTCTTCCTGTGGGAGAAGGAGCCGCCCCGGCCCCCGCTGGCGCTCAGCCCCGAGCGCGTCGTCAAGATCGAGGCGCCCCAGGCGGAGGAGTTCCAGAAGAAGCAGAAGAAGGAAGCCGAAAAGGCGGAGTCGAACAGCAAAGAAAAAGAAGGCCAGATGAAGCGGGCCAAGGACAAGGCCGGCAAGCTGGGTCGCGACGACGCCAAGATGAAGGACACCGTCATCCCGAAGGGGCACGAGGACATCCTGCGCGAGAAGGTTCAGAAGATCGGGATCCTGTCCGTCATCGGCAAGGACAAGGCGCCGGGGTCGGGCCTGTCCAAGCTGTTCGCGCAGAACAACGACGTCGAGCAGGCGATCGCCGGCATGGCGGGTGCGCGCATGCAGGTCGGCCACGGCTCGGGCGGCCTGTCGACCAGCGGCTCCGGTTCGGGCGGCGGCGGCACCGGCTACGGTCACATCTACGGCGCGGGCAACCTGGACACCGGCGGACGCGGCACGCACGGCAAGGGCCGCGGGCCGAAGCTGGCCGAGCGCGGCGAGCACGAAGTTTCAGTCGGCATGGGCAACGGCGCCGGTGACACCGACGGGTCGCTGTCCAAGGAACAGATCAACAAGGTCGTCCGCGCCCACCTGGCCGGCATCAAGTACTGCTACGAGAAGGAGCTGCAGCACAAATCCACGCTCGCCGGCGGCATCGACGTGTTCTGGATCATCCAGCCCGATGGCACCGTCAGCAAGGCGAACGTGAAGAACACGACGATGGGCGACGCCGCCGTCGAAGGCTGCATCATCCGCCAGGTGAAGCAGTGGCAATTCCCCAAGGCGCCCGCACAGACCACCGTCGGGCGTTATCCCTTTATTTTCAAAGGTGGATAAGGGGGTCGTCATGATGAAGTACGGACGATTCTGCGTGCTCGCCCTGGCGGCGGCGGCGGGGCCAGCCTGCTCGGACCTGAACGCGCCGCTCTATTTCAAGGGCGACGCGATCGACGCCGCGGGCAAGGACAATCCGTTGCCGATGGGCGGGGTCACGCTGCGCTTCCGCCAGCCGACCGACGCGGAACAGATGCAGCTCGACGCCGAGAAGACCGCGCGCGGCTACGACGCCGACATCCCCTGGGTGTCGCGCGACAAGGTGCACATCGAGGTCTCGTACAAGGTGACGAACATGTCGCAGGATCCGGCGTCGTTCACGCTGATCGTCGACGGCGCCGACCAGTACACCAAGTACGACACCCAGGTGGTGGCGGCCGCCCTGCAGCAGGGCAACAACAACGCGCCCACGTTCCTGCCGCTGATCCCGGTCATCCCACCGAAGGACATGCTGGCCCCGGGCGCCAGCTACAGCGGCATCGTGCGCGAGGATGACTTCGCGGAGGGCGAGCTGGACCTGGATGCGCTCGGCCGCTGGCTGGACGCGCCGGGCATGACGACGGTTCCGAACTTCGGCCCGACGTTCGCGGGCGTCCTCATCAACCGCTCCGAGGTCGCACCCTTCATCGGCATGGGCAAGGTGCCCGGTTACGTTGCGATCTGCCCGCCTCCGCTGCAGACGTGCGACGACAGTCAGAAGATACTGGCCCGGCAGAATCCCGGCCTGCTGGTCGTGCCGGCGATGGTCGAGATCGACCTGCGTCTCAAGACCGACGTCCCGATGCACCTCGAATACTTCGTGCGCGTACGCGACGACGACGATCGTCTCTGGCACAATGACGCCGACCCGGTGCTGCAGACGAACCCCACGCTGTTCCAACCGACGATTATGTGACCAGGGGCCTTTGACACCGCGACGACTCGCAAAGCTGATGGCGGCAGCGGTGGCGACGTCCTGGCTGTTCGGCGCCGCGCCCGTACGCGCGCAGGTGACGTCGGAGCCGAGCGCGGTCGTGTTCCCCGATCCGGCCAAGTTCGCGCACGGCCTCTACACCGAGGGCGAGTTCGGCGGCCTCTGGTTCAACGGGCCGGCCGGCAGCGCCGTTGGCGCCGGATTCGCGGTGGGCGCGCGCGTCGGCTACGACATCTTCAGCTTCTTCGCGGTCCAGGCGCACGTGGTCGGTTCGACCCACCAGACCCAGGGCGACTCGGCGATCGCGGGCCAGCTGCTGCAGATGTACCAGGGGACGGTCGAGGGCAAGCTGACCCTCCGGCTGGTCCAGTGGTCGTTCTTCGCAGAGGGCGGGCTCGGCGTCGCGCGCCTGTCGAGCAATCTTCTCTACGCGCTCCGGATCGAGCAGAAATACCGCACCGGCTTCACCGCGGGCGGCGGCGGCGGCGTCGACTACCACTTCCTGTCGCGCCATTTCTCGGTCGGCCTGCGCGGCGGTTACTACGTGCTGACCGACGTCAGCAACAGCCGCGACGGCCTGGTGACCATCTACCTGAGGTACACGTTCTGATGGCCCGGTCGTCATCTCGCCCGGTCCTGCTGGCCGCCGCGGGCGTCGCGGTGCTGGCGGCCGTCGCCTGCCAGACCGTCGACCTCGGCCAGCCGCCCGCCGACATCAACGCCTGCCGGCCGAGCCAGACGTATTTCGTTTACGGACCGGGCGCCGACGGCGGCACCGCCTCGAACAACGGCATCTGGACGGACATCCTGAGTAAAGACTTCGGCGGCAAGCACTGCATCGACCAGGCCTGCCACGGCAGCGCGTCGACCAACTCGCTGAAGCTGACCATGCCGGGCTGCCTCCCCAACACGGGCTGCACGATCCCGATCCCGCTGACGATGGAATGGGCCGACAACTATCGCGCGGCGACGGAACAGATGAACTGCTCCAACGTCATGGCGAGCAAGCTGCTCGCCCAGCCGACGGGGCTCCTCCCCGGACACGCGGGCGGCATACTGTTCCCACCGACCGGTCCCGAGGCGGACGTCATCATCGGATGGGTGGGGGCGCTACCGTGAAGCTGCTCTCCGCCCTGGTGCTCTTCGCCGCCCTGACGGCGATGACGTCGGTGGCGCGCGCCGACGATCAGGCGCTGGTGCGCGTGATCGCCGAGGCGGCGTCGGTCCGCACCGGTCCGGGATTCGGCTACCGCACCGTCTACCGCGCCAACCAGGGCGAGGTGCTGACGGTGATCGGCCGCGCCACGCACGACCACTGGTTCCGCGTCGAGCTGCCGGACGGCACCTACGGCTGGGTGCTGGGCGACGAGGTCTTCCCGCTCGATGTCGACATGGCCGCCGCCCACGCGGGGCCGTCGATCTGGAGGCGGATGGGACACGCCATCTTTTCCCCATCGCCGCTGACGCTGGAGGACGTCACCTTCGCCTTCTCGGCCGGGGTGCTGGGCGGCGACGGCATGTTCCTGTTCCGCCCCGCGGTGCTGCTGGCGCCGCACGTCGCGCTCGAGGCGACGGTGGGCGAGACGGTCGGCAACCAGGCGGACGTCATCTACACAGCGGGCGGCTTCAACGCCTACCTGTTTCCGTCGTCGCCCATCACGCCGTTCGTGGGCGGGGCCGCCGGCGGCGCCTTCGGCCGCAAGAAGGCCGATCAGTACGCCGCCCAGACCGGCAACTATTCGATGGTCAACGTCGGCGGCGGGTTGATCATGTCGTTCAAGAAGCGCATCTCGGTGCGAGGCGATGTCCGTCACTACGTCGTCTTCAACGCCGATCACACCCAACGACTCCAGGAGTACTCCGGTGCACTCGCTGTTTTCTTCTAAAAAAAATCCCCCTCTCCCGCTCGCGCAATGTGGATTGTCGGGTCGGGGTGCGGGCAAAAAGCCGCTCAGGATCGCCCTCGTCGTCGCCGCGCTGCTCATGAGCGGCTGCTCGATGTCCAAGTGGACGGTCAAACCGCACCAGCGCGAGCTGCTGGCCGACAAGATCATGCAGCTCGACGCCGAACCGCAGGAGCGTGAGGCGGAGGAGCACGTGCTCGCGAACCGCGAGGGCGCGATCGGCGGGACCGGCACCTCGGGCGGGGGCTGCGGTTGCAACTGATCTCCGTGCGGACCGCGCTGCTGGCGTCCGTCGTCGCGCTCGCGGCCGGCCCGGCGCGGCTCGCGCACGCCAACACCGCCGAGGTGGCGGCGCGCACGACCATGTTCGACGAGCCGTCGAACAGGCCCGGGAACGATGGGGTCCGGGTCATTCACCCCCAGGTCGACGCGACTGCCACCGTTTCGTCGACGGTGAACTTCGCCCTCGGCTACTCCGCCGACGTCGTGACGGGCGCGACCCCCTCGACGTTCGACACGGTGTCGGCAGCGACGAAGTTCAGCGACAACCGCCATCTGTTCCACGGCGGCATCGGCTACGAGCAGACCGATGGCGGCATCGCCTTCGCGGGCGCCTACGGCTTCGAACGCGACTACAAGTCGATCGTCATCTCCGGCACCACCCACCACGATCTCTACGAGCACAACTTCACGCTCGCCCTCGCTTATTCGCACAACTTCGACTCCGTCTGCGACGCCGACAACACGGCCGCCGCGGGCCTGCCGCTCGATCGCATCGCGCTCCCGACGTCGTCGGGCTGCTTCACCAGCACGCCCGGCTTCGTGACGCACAAGCTGAACATCGACACCTTCGAGCCGTCGCTCTCCTGGACCATGACCCCGCGGCTGGTCATCCAGGGCGGCGCGACCATCCAGATCCTCGACGGGTTCCAATCCAACCCGTACCGCAAGGTATTGGTCGGCAACCAGAACCGGACGCCGCAGGAGCACGAGCCCGACAACCGCCAGCGCTACGCGCTGTTCGCCCGGCTGGCCTACGCGTTCCCCGAGCTCCGCGCGTCGATGCTGGCGATGGTGCGCGGCTACGACGACAGCTGGGCCGTCCGGGCCATCACCGGCGATCTCACGGGCACGAAGTACGTCGGCCAGAATCTTCTCGTCTCCGGGCGCGCCCACTACCACCTGCAGAGCGGCGCCAGCTTCTACCGGAACGCGCTCGAATATGAGACGCTCGGGCCGGCCGGGCAGTACTGGACCGGCGACCGCGAGCTGTCGCCGATGGGCAACTACCTGCTGGGCGGCAAGATCGCCTACTTCCGCCGGCCGCAGACGGAGCGCACGGCCTGGTTCGTCGAGATCGAGCTGGGCGCGAAGTACGAGATCCTCCTCTACCGGCCCGAGTCGCCGTACGGTCCCAACCCGGATCGCAAGTTCGCCCACATCATCCAGGGCGCCGCCGCGATGCGATTCTGAGCGCGATCGGCGCTATCCTTCGGGCGTGAACCGGCGCGACGCGTGCAAGCTGCTGCTCGCCGCCGGTGCGACCGGATGCCGACGCCCGGCATCCAACGCTGCCGGAAAACCGATGACCGCCAACTCGTCTCCGCAAATCGCCGACAAGATGCCCGTCATCTTCCTGGCCCACGGCTCGCCGCTCCTGCTCGACGACGGCGGCTGGGTGAAGGAGCTCGGCGCCTGGGCCGGCGCGATGCCGCGTCCCAGGGCCGTGCTGATGCTGTCGGCCCACTGGGTCGATCAGCCGATCACGCTCGGCGCGACGCAGCCCGTTCCGCTCGTCTACGACTTCTACGGCTTTCCCGCGAAGTACTACGAGACGAAGTACCCGGCGCCGCCCGCGCCCGCGCTGGCGGCCCGCGTCCGCGACCTCTTGCGCGCCGAACCGGTCGCGCAGGATCCCGAGCGCGGCCTGGACCATGGCGCATACGTCCCGCTGGTGGCGATGTATCCGTCGGCCGACGTGCCGGTGCTGCAAGTCTCGCTGCCGTCGCTCGACCCGACCGCACTGTTCTCGCTGGGTCGAGCGCTGGCGCCGCTGCGCCGCGAGGGCGTCCTGATCGTCGGCAGCGGTTTTCTGACCCACAACCTGCGCACGGTCGATTTCCGTCCGGACGCGCCGACACCGGCCTGGGCCGCCGAATTCGACGCCTGGGCCGGTGACGTGCTGGCGCGACGCGACGTCGACGCGCTGCTCGATTACCGCGCGCGCGCGCCGGGCGTGCGCCAGGCGCTGCCGACGCACGAGCACTTCGTCCCGGTGGTCGTGTCGATGGGCGCCGCGATCGACGACACGGGCGCCACGGCCCGCTTCCCGATCACCGGCTTCGCGTACGGCACCGCGACGCGCCGGTCGGTTCAGTTCGGGTAGGCGTGGTCGGTCGGGCGCGCGGCACCATCGGGGCAGCGGCGCTGGCGATGTCCGTGGCCGCGGCGGCCTGCGGCCACCTGCCCCCCTGCCCCGCCGCGGGCGGCCCGGCCTGGATCGAGCTGCAAGGAACCCACTTTCGCCTGCAGACGGACGAGGATCCGGCCGCGGCGCGCGCCACGCTGACCGATCTCGAGCAGCTGCAGGCGGCGTTGCTGACGATCTTCGGCGCCCCCGACCTCGACACCGGCCGGCTGCCCGTCGTGGTGATCGATCGCGGGTGGACCGACTTCGCGCGCCTCGAGGTGGAAGGGTATTTCACGCGCGCGCTGTTCCAGCCGTTCGTCGTGATGTCGGGCGGGGTGCTGGCCCGGCAGACCGTCATCCAGCACGAGCTGGTCCACTACCTCGGCGCGAAAGTCATGCCCCACCAGCCGCTCTGGCTGGCGGAGGGCCTGGCGACCTATTACGAGACGATCGAATACAACGCCGAGACCGGCAAGCTGACGGTCGGCCGGCCCTCGTTCGCCCGCCTGC
>DATFXS010000709.1:0-3841 GCA_035315605.1 Polyangia bacterium | reverse complement strand
CAGCTGGCGCGCAAGATCGAGCACGAGGCGAAGACGCGCGCGCAGTTCCAGCGCCTGCTGTCGCCCAACCTGGTCGATCAGGTCGTGCAGGGGAAGCTGCAGCTGGAAAAGGGCGGCGCGCTGTCGGAGGTCACCCTGCTGTTCTCGGATATCCGCGGCTTCACGTCGATGAGCGAGTCGCGCGCGCCGGAAGAGATCGTCCGCATGCTCAACGAGTACTTCGAGCTGATGGTGGACGTGATCTTCAAGTACGAGGGGACGCTGGACAAGTTCGTCGGCGACGAGGTGATCGCGCTGTTCGGCGCGCCCGTGCCGATGCGGAACGCGGAGGTGAAGGCGGTGCAGTGCGCGCTGGACATGATGCGCGTCCTCTCCGAATGGAACCGGACGCGCGCGGCGGAAGGCCAGAACGAGGTCAACGTCGGCATCGGCATCAACACCGGCATGGTCGTCACGGGCGCCATCGGCAGCTCGCGCGCGCTGCAGTACACGGCGATCGGCGACGCGGTGAACACCGCCTCGCGCCTCTGCAGCGCGGCCCAGCCCGGTCAGGTGATCCTGTCCGAGGCGACCTTCCGCAAGGTCCAGAGCGACGTGGCGGCCGTGCCGCTGCCGCCGATTCGCGTGAAAGGCAAGGCCGACGAGCTGCGCGTCTATAACGCCGTCGGCCTCCGTAACCGCACGTTCCCCGCGGAAAACACCCGACCGTCGTAGCGACCCATGGGGATCGTGGCGGCGGTAGCGAAGGTGTTCGCGCTGGTGATAGCCGTCGCGGCCGCGCTTGCCGCCGCGCCGATCGTGCTGCCCGCCTTCGGCATGAAGATGGCGCTGGCGGCGATCGTCTCGTCGGAGCTGAGCGCGCTGATCGCGGCGGGCGCGATCGTCGCGCTGCCCCTCGCCTTCTTCGGCTTCACGCGCGGGCGGCGCGTCCCGTCGGCGATCGCCGTCGTGCTGGTCGTCGCCGCGGTCGGCACCTGCCTCCTGCCGCTCGCGCAGGCGCGCAGCCTGGCGAAGACCCGCGGCGTGCGGCTCGACTTCCGCCGCTACCTGCAGGCGCGGATCGACAGCCCGGGCCCCGGGCATCCGGACCAGACGGTCACCTACGCCACCGTGAACGGCACGCCGCTGGCGCTGGACGTCTACCTGCCGCACGCGCGGCCGGCGAAACCGGGACGCCCGCTGGTGGTGATTCACGGCGGCTTCTGGGCGGCGGGCCAGAAGGGCGAGGCGACGCTCGCCAGCCGGCGCCTGGCCGACCTCGGCTTCACCGTGTTCGACATCCAGTATCGGATCTCGCCGCAGCCGAACTGGAAGACGGCGACCGGCGACGTGAAGTGCGCGATCGGCTGGGTCAAGCAACACGCCGACACGCCGGACTGGAACGTCGACCCGACCAAGCTCGCGCTGCTGGGCCGATCAGCCGGAGGCCACCTGGCGCTGATGGCCGCCTACACGCCGACGGATCCCGAGCTGCCGGCGAGCTGCAACGCCGGCGACACCGGCGTCGACGCGGTCATCTCACTGTACGCGCCGACCGATCTCGCCTGGGGATACAAGTACCCCGCCAACCGCTGGGTCTCTGACAGCCGCGCCAAGATACGCGCGTTCGTGGGTGGAACGCCGGAGGACAGCGGCGATCGTTTCAAGGCGCTGTCGCCGCTCGAGCGCGTGACCCCGGCAGCGCCGCGCACGCTGCTCGCCCACGGCGGCCGAGACCAGATGGTCCCGCATGGACACATGGGCCTGCTGGCGGCGCGCCTGCGCGCGCTGGGCGTCCCGTGCGAGACGCTGTTCATCCCCTACGCGCAGCACGCCTTCGACTTCGTGCGCGGCGGCTTCTCGGATCAGATCCTCGAGGCCGAAGTGCTGAAGTTCCTGTCGTCGCCCGGCTAGCAGCCTGCTGCCGGTCGCGACCTGAGAAGAGGCCGCCGCGCCTCGCCCGCGGAAACGTTTTCCGGCCGGGTAAACAAAGTAAACAAAATTTCTCTTGTCAGGGCAGGCGCACCTGGGCGACAAGGCGTGCGCAATCCGATAAGTGCATTTCGTGATCGGAGACCCGCGCGTCCCGCATTTGGACGTCCCTAGTCTCGCTTGGTGAAGGCACGACAACACTCAAATGAGGGAGCCCACGATGAGAACGAGCCTTTCGGTGACGGTCGGGTGTGCAGCGCTCATGACGACACTGGCGTGCGCGAATCGCCGGGACGGGTCGGTCGTCGAGCCGACGACCAGCGCGGCGCAGGCAGACAAGGGCAACTCCGGTTCAGACAACGTGGGGGTGACCGTCGCCAACTACATGATCGCCCGGTGGCCGAATCTCAAGAACGAGAATGCCGCATGCACCGACTGCTTCAGCCTCAACTACGCGCTGGCGGTGCCGGGTCCCTCACCGAAGTACTGGGAGTACACGAACGGCGTGCCGCTTTACGGCATCCAGAAGCTGTACGAGCGGACGGGCAATCCCACCTACTTCAACTACGTGAAGGATTGGGTCGACAACTACGTGGCCGCCGACGGCACCATCAACTACGGCACGCCGCCCACGCAGGCGACCTCCAAGAACAACCCGACGATCCAGGACACGATGCAGCCGTCGACGCTGCTCTTCCAGCTCTACGATGGGACGGGCGACCCGAAGTACCTGAGCGCGATGAAGAACGCGCGGGCGGTGTTCGATACCATCTTCCAGAACAGCGCTGGCACGTTCTGGCACAAGCCCAACTACGCCCGCCAGCAGTGGCTGGACGCCATCTTCATGTCCGAGCCGTTCATCACCCGGTATGGCGCCCTCTTCGCCGACACGGTCAAGCCGGGCGACGCGGCCACCTGCTTCCGGATCTCGACGGGCCAGATCAAGCTGGCGGACGCCGTCACGTTCGATCCGGACAAGAGCCTCCCGCACCACGGCTGGAACGGCGACGAGGCGCATGACTGGACGCTGAACCTGCCCAACCCGGCGGGCGGCAACCTGGGCTGCGGCCTCTGCACCGCCAACAAGACCCCGCCGAAGACCGGAACGCGCGTGTCGCCGATCATCTGGTCGCGCTCCATCGGCTGGTACCTGGCCGGGACCGTCGACGTCCTCGAGTTCCTGCCGCAGGACCACCCGGATCGCGGCAAGCTGGAGGAGATCGTCTGGAGCATCGCGGAGGGGCTCCGGAACTATCAGGATCCGGCGACCGGCCTCTGGTTCCAGATCACCGACGCGATGGACGGCCCGGTGCCGGCGGAGGGCGGGTACCCGGGCGAGGGGATCGCCGCCCAGCCGAACTTCACCGAGACCTCCGCCAGCGCCCTTTTCGTCTACGCGCTGGCCAAGGCCCAGCGGCTGGGGATCACGCACGGCGAGTTCCACGCCGTCGCGAAGAAGGGCTGGGACGGCGTGAAGAGCAAGGTGATCATCGACGGCGACCAGGTGACCATCAAGGACACGGTGGTCGGCATGAGCATCGGCGGCACCTGGAACGCCTACACCAACGCGTCGCCGTCCTCGGACGTCGCCAACGGCATCAACCCGGCCGGCGGCCCCGAGTGCACCAACAGCGGCTACGGCGGCACGACGTTCAAGTCGGCGCCGCTGACTTGCCGGTACGCCTACCTGCGCGACAACGTTCCGCAGGGATTCGGCGCGGTCATGCTCGCCGCGAGCGAGATGGAGTTCTAGCCGCTTTTCCGATCCCGGGACCGGGTGGTACGATTCCCGTCGTCGTCGGATCGGACGACGGCGGGTCATGAAGTCGTTCGCGGGATCGATGGTGCTCGGCGCCGGGCTGGTCCTCGGCGCCGGTTGCGGGGCCAAGCGGCTTCAGCCGAACGGCGGCGGCAGCGGCGGCATCGGGAT
>DATFXS010000708.1:0-4025 GCA_035315605.1 Polyangia bacterium | reverse complement strand
AACTCCCACAATCGGAACCCGCTGTCCAAGATCAACGACGTGTTCGTCAACAACGTGCTCTACAACTACTCGGCCGGTTACACGACGCACACGAGCACGAACTTCCAGCACGACATCCTGAACAACTATTTCATCTTCGGGCCGGCGTCGACGGGAACGGACAACACCTGGTACCAGATCGACATGAACCAGTCGATCTATTACGCCGGCAACATGAAGGACACGAACCTCGACGGCGCGCTCAACGGGGCCGCAACGACCCCGTACTGGTACCAGAGCACAGGAACCGTGCTCACGGCCCCCTGGTCCAGCGAGACGACCGCGGTTCCGGCCCTCGACGCGGGCTCCGCGGCGCGCGTCGACATGTCGCTCGCCGGGGCGCTGCCGCGCGATCCGATCGACGCGCTGGTCATCAGCCAGGTGATGACGCTGGGCAAGGGGACGACGGGCAGCGGCGCCGGCACCGTCGGCCCGAGCGGCGGGCTCTACACCACCCAGGTCGACACCGGCCTGCCGAACAACGGCTACGGATCGATCGCGAGCGGCACGAAGCCGACGGACACCGACAATGACGGCATGCCCGACGCGTGGGAGTCCGCCACCGGAACGAACGTCAACAGCAACGACGCGATGACGAAGGCGGCCGACGGCTACGCGAACATCGAGCACTACGTGAACTGGCTTGCCGGTCCGCACGCGACGTCGACCGCGGGCGCGGCCGTCGACATCGATCTGTCCGCCTGGACCACCGGCTTCAGCAATGTCGCACCGACCTTCACGGTGTCCGGCGCGCAGAACGGCACCGTATCGCTGCAGGCGGACAACCACACGGCGCACTTCCAGCCGACCGCCGGGTTCCACGGCGTGGGATCGTTCACGTTCAAGGTGGCCAGCTCGGACGGCGCCGCCTTTTCGACCGCGGTCGCCGTGCTCGCCTCGCCCTGATCAGGGAGCGGTCGCGCCGGCGGCGGCGGCCGTCGCGGGCGCGGCCGGTCGGGTCGATGCGGCGCGCTCGAGGACGCGCACCGCCGCACGCGCCTCGGTCTCGGCACTGAGTGTCGATTCCTGCGCCACGTGCACCCATTTCTCGCCGGCCTTGCGGTGGGAGTACCCGCCCCACAGCAGGCGTCCCTGCAAGCCGATGAACACCTCGTCATCGCGAAAGTAGCCATCGGCGATCTGCTCTATCTGCTCCATGAAATAAAGGCGATCGCTGTGCTTCACCTTCTTGAGGCCCGCGTACTTGACGGTCACGAGGCGCACCGTATGTCCGTCCACGGTCGCTGACTGCCAGTCGGCGTCGACCCCGTGCAGATCGCGATCCTCGAAAAACCCCTCCAGGTCCGACAGCGCCCCCATGTCTGCGGCCGTCGGACGAAAGCTGACGGCCGGGCCCTCCGTGTCGGCCACCGCGGCCTGCGCGCCGCCTGACGCCGCCACGCCGTGGACGGCGGCCACCAGCGCGAACGGCAGCATCACGAGCGGAAACAGCACGACCGCGAGCGGGAAGATGAACCCGAGGCGATGCAGGAACGGCGCGGGCGGCACCGGGCCGGTCGGCGGCCCCGTCGGCGTGGAGACCTGGCACATCTCGCAGACCTTCGCGTAGCTCGTCCCCGTGGAGAACAGGGGAAACCAGAAGAGGTGCTTGATCCGGTAACGCCGCTCGAACCGATGCAGCGTCGCCTGCCTGCAGATCGGGCAGGGGACGGTCGGATACCCCAGCACCTGTGCTTTCGGCGAGCTTCCCGAGATGATGATCATGGGCGGGGACTGGCTCCTTCTAGGGGACGGACGCGCCGTCCCGCACATTGTCGCGTGCCGGCGCGGTTTCTCGAAGTCGTTTCGCGGCTGCGCTGGCCGGCCACGGCGGCGCGCCGCGGGCCGCGTCAGGGCGGCGGCTGCCACGGGCGGGCGTGCGCGTGCAGGCGTGCGTCGATCTCCGTCGAGAGGCTGTCCTCGTCGTACGAACCGAAGATGGTGTCGGCGTAGTCGGGCCCCTCCTTGGGCGTCGATTGCGAGATGGCGCGGACCGCGAAGCGCAGGCACGTGCCGCCCGCCAGCAGCACCTCGCGCCGCGCGCGCGCCGGGCGGCCCTTGAACGTCAGGCGCGAGGCATAGACCGTCGTGTCCTTCCAGCCGGTGGCGATGAAGGCCGGATCGTCGGCCGGCGCGGGCGGCAACGGAAACTCATGCCCGGCCAGAACCGCGCGCACCTCCTTTGCCGCCTCGCCCAGCGGCATCGCGTAACAGACCCCCTCGCGTGCGCTCATGTCGCGCTGGTGTTTTTGATAGCCCTCGTCGCAACCCCGGCAACCGGACTGGACCAGCGCCATGACCCCCACGGCGACGGTGGGGCGAAAGATCCACATAGTCGACGAGATTAACGCTGCGCCCGACGCGTCTATAATCATTCGCGATGCCGCTTCAACGCGGACGATTCGGCTGTGGTTCGATGCTGGTGCTGACGGCCGCCGCGTTGCTCGTCGTGTATGCGGGGCTGACGCCCTGGGCGCTGCGCATCGGCGGCCGACGGACGCTCGACCGGCGGTGGGACGGATTCGGCCAGGTGGCGGCGAGCAACGGCGGGCGATATCTCCTGTACGTGCGCCTCCAAGGTGGGAAGGTCGGCTCGACAGGGCGCGGCGCCGTCGGCCCGCGTCCGGACAACCTGCATGGCAGCGCCGAGCTTTGCACCGAGTCGGGCGCGATCCACACCTTTCAGCTGAAGGGCACCGTCGAGGCCTGGTGGACCACCGACGGCGCCCCGACCTGGATCCACCTGACGGGCGGCGAGCCGGTACCGCTGCAGCCGGGCCGGGTGGTCACATGGCACGGGACGTGGCACGGCCCCGCGCTGGAGCTCGACAGCCCTGACAATTCATTCACGAAAGCCTTCACGCCGCGCGGCGAGATCCGGCGGCACACGTCCAGCGAGGACGCCGGCACGGCGCGCGCCGTGCTGATGTACGGTGGGCACGACGACTTCACCGCCGCTTGCCGGGCGCTGCAACCATCTAGCGGATGAAGTAATCGAGCCGCAGCGGGCGGCCGTCGCGCTCGATCATCAACCAGATGTGATCTGTGGATCGCAGCGCGCCTCCGGCGGCGAGCGCGGCGTCGGGCGTCGCGAGCGACCGGCTGTTCACTTGCAGCAGCAGATCGCCGTTGGTCAGGCCAATCGCGACCAGCGGGCTGTCGCGTCTGAGGGCCGTCAGTCGGAAGCCGACGGGAGCGCCGTCGCGCGTCTCGGGGACGATGCGCGGCCAGGGCGGCGTCAGGCCACCGGCCAGCAGCTGGTCGACGACGGCCCGCCGGACCTCGTAGCGGTGCGTGCCGATCTGCCGGACGGCGTCGGCGGTCCGATCCGGCGCGACGCGCACGCCCGCGGCCCCCGCCGGCCTCGGTGCCAGAAGCTCGAGGAACTCGCGCTGGCCGCGGCCGACGTCGAGCAGGACCCGCACGTCCTCGATGGCCGAGACGGTCGCGTCCCCCACCCTGGCTCCGACGCCGTAAGGGCCGACGGTCGCCGCCTCGTCGTCCCGGACGATCGCGACCGACCAGCGCGGGTCCAGCGGCGGCGGCGCGAACATGATCGCCAGCAGCGTCAGCGGTCGCCGGGTTCGCTGGGGCTCCGGCGCCTCCCCGCAGGTCGAACAGAAGATGTTCCGCGCGACGATTGCTTCTATCGATTTGTCACTGGTCGCGATCGGGACGGGCCGTGCGGGGTGCGCCCGCGGCGGTGACGGCGACGTGTGCGGCAGGAATGCGGCCGCAATCAGCAGCGACGCGGCGTGCCCCGCCAGCGCCGCGCCGATGCCGATCCCGATCAGGTCGACCACCCAGACGTAGCGGCGCAGCAAGAGCCACATCTTCGATTCCCGTGCGCTCTGTGCTGCAACCGCAGGGCCAGGCGGTCACGCGCCTGCGGCCCGCCGCCGTCGCGGCGCGCGCCGCGGCGCCCCTGTCAACTTGGCAGCGGCGCCGGCGACGCCTGTGCGATTTCGGCGGGGACGCCTGATAGC
>DATFXS010000707.1:0-2485 GCA_035315605.1 Polyangia bacterium | reverse complement strand
GCCCTGGCTGGTGATCCCGCTCTTCTTCTTCGAGGCCGCACGCGCGATCGGTGGGTGGGGCGCGCTTCGCACGCGCGAGGGGCGGCGCGCGTTCGGCATGTCGACGTTCAGGTTCGCGGTGCCGATCGCGGGCGTCGGAGTCGTCCTGGGGGTGCTGAACGCGCTCCGGTTCGGCAGCCCCTTCGAATTCGGCCACAAGTTTCTGGCGGTGCAGTGGCAGGAGCGGATGTTCCGCTTCGGCCTGTTCAACTATCACTTCCTGTCCCGCAACCTGGCGGCCGCGCTGATCCTGCTGCCGCGCCTGATGATCCATTCGCCGTACGTGAAGATCAGCCAGCACGGCATGAGCATTCTGGTGACGTCCCCGAACCTGGCCTACACCGTCATGCCGCAGGCGCCGAGTCCCTTGCGCCGCGCGCTCTGGCTGACGGTGCTCTCGACCGCTCTGCCGTCGCTGCTCTATCACAGCTCGGGCTACGTCCAGTTCGGCTATCGCTACAGCCTCGACTACATGATCTTCTTCATGGTCCTGCTGGCGATCAGCAGCCGGCCGCTCACCAGGATGTTTCGCGGCCTGGTCGTCTTTTCGTTCGTCGTGAACCTGTTTCTCGCGATCACGTTCGATCGCTACATGCAGTTCTCGTACGACGACTCGTTCTTCCCCCACGGGAACAACTAGCCGGTCTATCGCGGCGCAGCCGGCGACGAATCAGTGCCGGCCGCGGAAGCCGCCGCCGCTGTGGAAGCCGCCGCCCCCACCGCCATGCCAGCTGCTGCCGCTGGACGGTGGGCGCCAGCCGCCGCCGCCCGACGGGGCACTGTGCCAGCCGCCGCTGGGCGCCCCGTAAGCGGGGGCGCCACCGCCATGCCAGCCGCCGCCGCTCGGCGCCGGCCCGCCATGCCAGCCGCCGCTGTTGTTGGGAGCGGCCCCGCCGTGCCAGCCGCCGCCACCAGGAGCGCCGTACGCGGCCCCTGGAGCCCCGCGCCAGCCACCCGCGGCCGGACTGCCGGCGCGCAACGGAGAGGTCTGCGTCGTGGTCGGCGATCCCCGCCAGCCGCCCGCCGCGGTTGCGCTGCCCGGCGGTGTTCCGCGCCAGCCGTTGGGCGGGACGCGGGTGATCGCCGGCGCCGTCCGGTAGCCGTTGCGATAGTAGCGACCGCCGGCGTAGTAGGCCGGGTAGTACGACCGGTAATAGAACGAGTAGTACGGCCAGTAGGCCCAGAAGAACGGATCGTACGGCCCGTACCAGTAGTACCAGGGACCGACGACGGTGAAGTAGGGCGACCACGGCCGCCACCAGTGGTAATGCGGGCCGACCATGAAGCACCAGCCGCCGCCGTAGACGTCGGCGATCGGGTGCGCGCCGTAGTAGCTGTAGGTCTGTCCCGTATAACCGAAGTCGCGCGGGTCGCCGATGAAGTAGTAGCAGCCCTCGTGATAGGCGAACAGGCGCATGTCGAACGGCGCGTAGTTGTGCGTGTGGGGCGTCGAGATCGCCTCCCAGCCGCCGCCGGGGGCCGGGTGCGGACCGCCATAGCAGTAACCGCCGCCCTGGGCGGCGACGGCCGCGCCCTCGACGTTCGGCGGGATCATGTTCTCGTCGGCAGTCGGCGCGGGGGCGCCGCCCTGCGCGACGACGCCGGGAGCGGTCGGTCCCGCGACTGCGACCGCGCCGGTGACTTGCACGTCGGCGGCGCGCGCCGTGCCGCTCAGCGCGACGAGAGAAAGCCCCACGGCCGCAACGCCCGCCACACCCCCACGAAGCCCGATCCGGCGAAGGGCGGATGAGACACCATTGTTCGAAGAGCCCGTGATTCTGGACATGACGCCAACCTCAATAGTAGCAATCGGCGCGCCTAGCGTAACTCGACCGCAATGCAGCGAAAACAGCGAACTTCGGGCCCGGTCGATGACGGACCCGTGCCGCTCATTCACAGGCGTGGCGGTTGCGGGACTGGGGGTTCGAGGTTACGGTTCCACTCCCATGTCAGTCGAGGCCGACATCCAGGAGCGTCTCAAGACGGCCATGCGCGCGAAGGACGCCCGCACGGCCGATTGCATCCGCATGATCAAGACCAAGCACATGGAGCGGCGCACCGCCGCCGGGTTCAAGGGACCGCTTGACGACGCTCTGTGGCTAGACGTGATCGCCGCCTATCAAAAGCAGCTGCGCAAGTCGCGCGAGGAATACGTCGCGGTCGGCGAGCGCGGCGCCGAGGCCGTGGCCCAGATCGACTTCGAGATCGGTTTCTGCGCGCAGTTTCTCCCCAAGGCGGCCTCCGACGACGAGGTGCGCGCGATCGTCCGCGAGACGCTGGCGCGGCTCGGCGTGTCCGACGCGAAGCAGTCGGGTCGGGTCGTCGGCGACATCATGAAGGCGCACAAGGGCAAGCTCGAGCCCTCGAGCGTCAAGCGCATCGTCGACGAAGAGCTGGCCGGCCCCAAGGCCTGATCACGCCAGAGCGCGGCGGGTCGATCACATCC
>DATFXS010000706.1:0-2142 GCA_035315605.1 Polyangia bacterium | reverse complement strand
CACGAAGGTGGTCGGGCGATCGGCGCCATTCCAGCGCACGACCGACCCGCTGACGAAGCCACTGCCGTTGACCGTCAGCGCGAACGCCGTCGTGCCCGCCGGCACGCTGGCCGGCGTGAGCGTGCTCAGCGTCGGCACCGGCGCCGTCACCGTGACGGCCGGACTCGTGGCAGCTCTGACGAAGCCGTTGTTGAGGAACAGACGGAACTCATAGCTGCCGGGCGTGGTTGGCATCGTCACCGTCCATGTCCGCGTGGTGACGCCGCTCCCCACATAGGTCCACTGCAAATAGCTGGTGTTCAGCGCCCCGGTCGCCGCCAGCGCCAGCCAGTCGCTGGCGCCCCCCTGGCCGTTCGTCAGCGTCACGGTGACGCTGCTGCCCCCCGCCACGCTCGTCGCGCTCACCGCCAGCGCGGGCGGCAGCGCGATGGTGAAGGCCAACGTGGCCGACGTGCCGCCACCCGGGGCCGGCGTGAAGACCGTCACCGGCACCGTCCCCGCGGTCGCCACGTCGGCCGCCGCAATCGACGTCGTGAGGCGCGTCGCGTTCACGTAGGTCGTCGGACGGTCGGCGCCGTTCCAGCGGACGACGGAGTCCGGTGTGAAGCGGCTGCCCGCCGCGGTCAGCGTGAACGCCCCAACGCCGACGGTCGTCCGTGACGGCAAGAGCGCGCTCAGCACGGGAACGGGATTGTCCACCGTGACCAGCGAGGACAGCGCCTGGAACACCTGGATCCGCGGGGTCACCAACGGAGGCGCCGTCCGCGGGTCGGTCACGGGCAGCCCGTGATCGCGCAGAGCCGCCAGGATCTGGTCTGGCGTGGCGGTGGGTGCGGCCTGCCTAAGGATCGCCCACGCCCCGGCGACGTGCGGAGCCGCCATCGACGTCCCACTCAGGTAGCCGAAGTTGGCGCCAGGCAGTGACGAGAGAATGTGATCGCCGGGGGCCAGCAGCGCGAGGAACGGCGCCGCGTTGGAGAAGGCGGCCACCATGTCGTCTTTGGTCGTGGCGCCGACGCTGACCGCGGACGAGATGCAGGCCGGCGAGGCAAGTGCGTCGGTGAAGCCGTCGTTCCCGGCGGCGACCACCGTGGCGATACCGGCCGATTTCAGGTTGTCGATGATCGGTTTGGAGGGCTCGCCGTCGCACGGCGATGTGAACCGCCCCTCGCCCAGGCTCAGGTTCACGGCCGCGATGGCGCGCGACGTCCGCAGCGAATAGACGTGCTCGAGTCCGGCGATCAGATCGGATGCGAACGCGCCCAGGCAGGGCGCGAAGCCGCCACAGGCGGAGAAGTCGTCGATCTGCGAGAAGACCTGCACCGCCGCCAGTTGCGCGCCGGGCGCCACCCCGGAGATCGGAAAACCGAAGGCATTCCCGTTGCTACCGGCGGCGATGCCGGCTACGTGCGTGCCGTGGACGCACTCGGAGAGCGCGCAGGGAGCCGCGGCCCCGGGGCCGACTTGTTGCTGGGCGCCATTGGGACACACGGACTGGCTGATGCCGGCCATGTCGGTCGAAAAGCACGCCTCTTCCACGACCTTGCCGGCGAGGAAGGGATGGCTGGCGTCCACGCCGCTGTCGACGATCGCCACGACTGTTCCCGCGCCATCGTAGCCGGCGGCGGCCGCCTGGTCGGCCTCGATCAGCGGGACACTGTCGATCAGCAAAGGTCTCAAGATCCGATCCTCGACGACGCTCTCGACCAGCAGCGGGGCGGCGGCAAGCTCGGCGAGGGCGGAGGGGCCGATTTCGAGCGCGAGCATCGGGACCGTGCCGTACCGATGAACAAGCTTGTGCGAATAGGACTGGATCTGTGCGAGGACGCGAGCCTGACTATCCGCGATGTCGGCCCGCTGAAGGTTTCGAGCAGCTGGGGGCAGGCGTCCCTCCGCGGTGTGGCGACCGCCGGGGAGCCTGAGCGTGACGATCACCCGGGCTCGACCTTCCAGCTGGACCCGGTCACGAACGCGATCATGAATGAACGAAGCGGGCGGCGGGGCGGCGGCAGGAGGCGCGGGATCCGGACCAATGACGCTCAGCGCGACCAGGACGACAGCAAGGAGGCCCAGCAAAATCCGGCGAGGACACGGCTTCACCGTACTGCCCTAGGCTGTAGGGGGAGGCCGTGCATGACGCCC
>DATFXS010000705.1:0-4807 GCA_035315605.1 Polyangia bacterium | reverse complement strand
CCGCTCGGCCCAGCCGTGCTCGCCTTCGATCTCGATCTCGGCCAGCGCGAACAGCAGCGCGTAGCCGAACAGGAACAGCACGCGTACGCACAGCTCGCCGAGCGACGGATTGGCGATCATCGCGCCCCGTCCTTGGGACCGGGGCTGGCGATCTGCAGCACCGGACCCGGCGCCGGTGAGATGTTCCCGCCGACGCCCACCGCCGTCAGGGTCACCGTGTAACTCCGGCCGTCGGACAGCTCGAACGGACCGGAGCACATGCCATGGCCGATCTCGATGACACCGTGCTGCGGTTGTAACAGATATCGATGCGTCGGCCCGCCGCCGACAGGGCGCAGCTCGGCCCGCACCTGAAACGGACTCGGATCCGCGACGGAGACGCTCACCTCGACGTAGATCTCCGGACCGCATCCCAGCTCTTCGTAGACGCGCTTGCCGGTTTGCGGGGGCGCCTGCCAGTGGGGAGTGCCGTGGTCTGCGCCGCTCCCGGTCGTCCAGGCGAACGTGTCGCGCAACTTGATCTCGGAGTCGTCGCTGACCGGGAGGTCGGATTCGTAGATTCGCAGCGTGTACCTGGTCTTCGGGAGAAGCGGCCGCTCCGGAACCAGCACCGCCTGGGTGAGGCGAAAATCTCCAACGTTCGTTTCCACCACGCGGAGTGAGACGCGATCGCCTTCAGCCCACAGCTCGGGGTGATGCGTCGCGATCGCCTTCACCATCGACTGGGCCTCACCATATCCCTCCACGACGATGCGGCCATTCACGGGCAATCGGGCGCTCGCGGGCGGAAAAGCCTCCACGCGCTGGTAGGCGCACTTGGCCTTGCTGGCGCGCGGCGCGCACACCAGGGTCGCGAATGCGATCGCGGCCAAGCCCGTTTCCCGCGTCATTGACCCCTCAGTATGGCGCACGTAGGCGGGTGTTGGCCACGCGGCCGGCGTCACTTGTCCGGGTGAATGCGGGCGTCGTGGCGGTACGACTCCAGGAGCGCGAAGAGCTCGGGCGCGCCGAGGATCTCGCGCCATTCATCCAGCAGCAGCTGGCCGCACTGCATTCCGCGCGTCACGGGCACGCAGATGCCCCACATCGTCCAGGGGACCAGGCCCGGTTTCTCGCGCCGCCGGTTCGCATCCGGCAGCTCCAGCGCGGCGAGCCGGTGCTGCAGCTCGTCCAGCTGCGCGGCCGTCAGCTTGTGGCGATAGATCGTCGGGTCGCGCGGGCGCTCGTCGCCCCGGTAGCGACGGCCGTAGTCCTGGATCTCCGTGAGGCCGTCCTCGCGCGATCCCGCGTACCGAACCTGGACGATCTCGGTCTGGCGCGCGAGCCCGTTGTCGTAAAGGCCCTCCTCGATCGTCCAGGCGAGCACGACGTTCTTGTCGGTCGGGCGGATCGGATCCGGAAGGGGCGGGTCGAAGCTGGCGCAGCCGGCCGCCACGACGATAGCCAGAAGCACAGCCGCAGCACGCGTTCGCGACATCGGCCGGCGCATCATCGCCCGGCTGCCGCCGCCGGCGCAAGAGGCGGCCACGCCCGGTACGCGTCGCGCAGCACCTCGAACGCCTGCTTCTTGGTGCCGTCGCTCCCGACCAGGCCCTTGCGGTTCCAGCCGTCCTGGACGCCCGGCAGCGGCCGTCGCGGCGATCGGAAGTCGACCAGGATCCAGGGCGACAGGCCGCGCAGCGCCGGAATCCGCTTCAGCATGGCGAGCTGATGGCGGTAGACCTCCGCCTGATACTCCTCGGAGAACCGGGTCAGCGCGTCGGCGTGCAGGCCGGCCTTCGCGTCGGCGCCGAACTCGCTGACGACGATCGGCTTGTCGTACGCGGCGCGCCAGGTCAGCGTGTCGCACTTCGCGGGCAGCCCGTCGTACCAGCCGACGTATTCGTTCAGGCCCAGCACGTCCAGCGCGCCGCCCAGCGGGTCGTCGATGAGGTGGGTGCGCGCATCGACGGCGCGGTGCTCGAGCGCGGCCGTGACCAGGCGGGTGTCGTCGGCGGCGCGAACGTCGTCGACCAGCGTGCGGAGGAACTGGTTGCGCGCGTCGGAGACGGGCGTCTCGTTGCCGACCGACCAGAGGATCACCGACGCGCGGTTCCTGTCGCGCGCGATCTCCTCGGCGAGCTGCGCGCGCGCCGCCGCCAGCGTCGCCGGGTTCGACCACGCGATCGTCCAGTAGACCGGGATCTCGGACCAGACCAGGAGGCCGAGGCGATCCGCCGCCCGGGTCATCTCCTCGTTGTGCGGGTAGTGGGCGAGGCGGACGAAGTTGCAGCCGAGCTGCTTGGCCAGCCCGAGCAGCGCCTCGGCGTCGGCGCGCGAGGTCGCCCGCCCGCCCCGCCCCAGCGCCTCCTCGTGCAGCGAGACGCCGCGCAGGAACACCGGCTTGCCGTTGAGCAGGATGTCGTGCGCGGACGTTGCGATGGTCCGGAAGCCGATCGGGTTCTGCACCCGGTCGTCGCCCGCGCGGATCACGACGTCGTAGAGCTTCGGCGATTCGGGCGACCAGGGCGCGACGGTCGCGGCCAGCTCGACGGCGGCGCGTCCGCTGCGGTCGGTCGTGACCGATCGGCTGGCGTGCGCCTCCGGGATCTCGATCGTCACCTGGGTCGGGGCACGCGCGCCGTCGAGCTGCACGAAGCCGCGCAGGTCGCCGCCGCCGCGCGCGGGCTGGACCAGCGCGTCGCGGATGAACACGCGCGGCGTTTCGATCAGGCGGACGCCGCGGGTCAGGCCGCCGTAGTTCCACCAGTCGGTGTTCAGCGCCGGCAGCGCTTCGGCGCGGCGCGTGTTGTCGACCTTGACGACGATCGAATTGTCGCGAGGCCGGACGAGGCCGGTCACCTCGAACGCGAACGGCGTGAAGCCGCCTTCGTGGCTGCCGAGGAGCTTGCCGTTCAGCCAGACGGTCGCGCGCTGCGCCGCCGCGCCGAACTGCACGAACAGCCGGCGGTCGGCGCGCACCGGATGGTCGAAGCGGCGCTCGTACCAGACGATCCCCTCGTAGTAGAGCAGCTCGGGGCGCTGGCTGTTCCAGTCGCCCGGGACCTGCAGCGTCGGCGAGCGGGCGAAGTCGTACTCGACCAGATCCGTCTTGTCGCGCGGCGGGGCGTCGGCGAAATAGCCGTGCGGGCGCGGCTGGCTCCGGTAGTCGAGGCTGCCGTTGTCGTACGGATCGACGATGACGTGCCAGGGGCCGTCCAGGCTGGCGCCGGCGCGGCCGTCGGCGAACGCCAGCGCGGTGGGGCCGGTCGGGGCAGGGGCGCCGGCGCGCGCCCGGCTGCCGGAGGCGAACAGCAGAGCCGCGATCGCCGCCGACAGCGTCAGCGCGCGGCGCCCCGGGGTCATCGCGACACTCTACCCTCTCGGGGTCCCATTTTGTGTTAGGGGAAGGGACCTAGTTATGAAGCGAATCGTCTCCCGCCTCGTGGCCGGCGTCGCCGTCGGCGTCGCGGTCTTCGTCGGCTTTTCGATCTGGGCGGGCGTTCGAGACGTGGGCGCAGCGCTGCGGTCCTTTCACTGGCGCTACGCGGCGCTCGCTTGCCTGCTGGCGGCCGCGAACTACGGGGTGCGCTTCCTGCGCTGGCAGTACTACCTGCGCCGGGTCGGCGTCACGACCGTGCGCACGGGCGACAGCCTGCAGGTCTTCCTGGCCGGGTTCGCGCTGACGGTCACGCCGGGAAAGCTGGGCGAGGCGGTCAAGGCCGTGCTGCTGCGCGCGTCGCACCGCATTCCGATGGCGAAGACCGCCCCGATCGTCATCGCCGAGCGGGTCACCGATCTGGTGGCGCTGCTGCTGCTGGCGCTGGTCGGCGTGTTTCACTACGACGTCGATCGGCGCTTCCTGGTCGCGGGCGCGGCGCTGGTGGTGGCGGGGCTGGTCGTGGTGTCGGTGGACCCGGTGGCGAAGGCGGCCATCGCGATCGCGGGGAAGCTGCCGATCCTGCGCCGGTTCGCCCACCGGCTGGACGACGCCCATGCCCACACGGCGATCCTGCTGGCGCCGCTGTCGCTGATCGTGACCACTTTGCTCTCGACCGTTTCGTGGTTCTTCGAATGCCTGGCCTTCCTGATCGTGGTGCGCGGTTTCCCGGGCGCGGACATCAACGTCCAGGGCGCGACGTTCGTGTATGCCGCGATGACGGTGGCGGGCGCGCTGTCGTTCTTGCCCGGCGGCCTCGGCGTGACCGAGGCGGGCATGCTCGCCCTGCTGACAGGGAAGACATTCCATATTGCTCACGGGACTGCCATGGCGGCGACGTTCGTCACCCGCCTGGCGACGCTGTGGTTCGCGGTCGCGTTGGGGCTGCCGGCGCTCTTGGTGTACGCGCGGCGGAAGCACGTGCAGATTGACGCAGATGTTGCTCGCCCCGAGCCGGCGGACGGATTACCGTAGTCGTCGATGCGGATCGCCGCGCTCGACGTCGGATCGAATTCCTTCCACCTCATCGTCGCGGACGTCGGAACGGGCGGGCACATCAACGTTCTCGACCGTTCGAAGGAGATGGTGCGCCTCGGCGATTCGACCCTGCACCACGGCGTCATCCCGCCCGAGGTGTTTCGCCGAGGCCTCGACGCACTCCGCGCGCTGCGCCGGATCGCCGATCGCCACAACGTCGACGCGCTGATGGCGGTCGCGACGAGCGCCGTGCGCGAGGCGCAGAACGGGGGCGAATTCGTGCGCGCGGCGCGCGACGAGGCCGGAATCGACATCCGCGTCATCCGCGGCGACGAGGAGGCGCGCCTCATCTATCTGGGCGCGCGCTCGTCGCTCGACCTCGGCAAGCGGCGCGTGGCGCTGTTCGATCTC
>DATFXS010000704.1:0-2958 GCA_035315605.1 Polyangia bacterium | reverse complement strand
CCGGTTGCGCCCGATGCGCCGCTCGTCCCGCCCGCGCCCGACGAGCCCGCGCCCCCGGCTGTCCCTCCCGTCCCCGACGCGCCACCGCGTCCTGCGCCGCCGCCACCACCGCCGGCCGCGCCCGCGCCGCCGCCGGAACCGCCAGCTGCTCCTGTATCCCCGGCCGCGCCCGCGCTGCCGCCGCTGCTCGATCCGCCCGATCCGATCGCGCCGCCCGCGCCCGCGGTGCCACCGGTGCCTGCGGCGAGTCCGCCGCTCGCGCCCGCGACGCCGCCCGACGTTCCTGCCGCTCCACTCGAACCACTTCCGCCCTGGCACGAGGCGCCGAAGATCACCGCCGCGCAAAGCGACAGCGTAGCGAAGCTCGTCTGTCTCGAGACCCGAGGCACGTCGGTTCCTCGTTCATCCATGTCCGACAGGACGCTGATCGATCGACAAATCAGCCGTTTCGGGGGCACACCCGAGCAGCATTGTCCCTTGCGGGTGATTACGTCGGCTTTCGTCCGGGTAGGTCCGGGCGGGAAAGGACGACAGACCATGAAGCGACACGTACTCGCAGTTTCGCTGGGAGTGATCTTGTTGAACGGTTTGACGACGGCGTCGCCCACCCAGGCGGCCGGCGAAGCGAAGGCGGCCAACGCGCCGGGGATGTCGGCGACCGACTTGCGCAACGGCATGCGAAAGCTCTGGACCGACCACACGACATACACGCACAGCTACATCGTCAGCGCGGTGGCGGGCCTGCCCGATCTCGGCACCGTCACGCAGCGGCTGCTCCGCAACCAGGACGACATCGGCACCGCAATCAAACCGATCTACGGCGAGGAAGCGGGCAAGAAGCTGGCGGCGTTGCTACGCGATCACATCCTGATCGCCGCCGACGTCGTCAAGGCCGCGAAAGCGAGCGACAGCAAGGGCGTCGACGCCGCCCAGAAGAAATGGAAGGCCAACGCCGACGACATCGCGGCGTTTCTGGCGGGCGCCAACCCGAACTGGAAGAAGCCGATGCTGACCGACATGCTCCACAGGCACCTCGACTTCGTCACCCAGCAGGCCGTCGCGCGCATCAAGGCGGACTGGCCGGCCGACATCCAGGCGTACGACGCGGGCTATTCGCACATGATGATGTTCGCCGACATGCTGACCGACGGGATCATCAAGCAGAAGCCGAACATCGTTCACATCTCGGAGAAGTAGCAGCCGCTACTTCTGGGCGACGCGGGCGACGCGATCGGCGACCGGACTCTGCGGATAGCGGGCGAGGAACTCGCGCGCCAGCGCCTGCGCCTCGGCCCCGCGGCCGCCCTGATCCAGCGCCTCGATGCGCAGGGCCAGCGCCTCGGGGCGGAACGCGCCGCTCGGAAAGCTGCTGTCGTACCGGCGCAGCAGCGCCAGCGCCCGATCGGTCGCGCCCGACTTCACCGCGCCGCGGGCGGCATCGATGAGGGCGATCTGATCACGAAGATCGGCGGCGGGCAGCGCGGGCGCCGTCGGCTGCACGCGCCGGTGCGCTCTCTCGATCCGCCTGTCGGCGGCGATCGCCGGCGTCGGGGCAGCCGCCTCGATCGCGGGCGCCTCGACGGGCGTCGCGACAGCCGCCGGCGCCGGCCGATCGGCCGGCCGGGCCGCGGGCTTCGGCGCCGACATGCGGACGCCGACGACACCCGCCGCGACGGCCGCGGCGAGCACGCCGCCAGAAACCCAGAGTCCGAACGAGGTCTTCGCCGCCGCCGCGGTAACCGCCGCGGCCGGGACCGCCGCTGCCGTGGTGCCGACCACCGCCGAGATCCCGAGCCCCGCCGCCATGCGCTTGGTCAGCTCGGGCGACGGCCGCTCGCGCCGCGCCGCCTGCAGCAGCGTGCGCTCGAGATCGGTGGCGCCCACCACCGTCAGCCGCTTGGGATCCGTTGGACGATGTGGACCTTGCGTCACGCGTTCCCCTCCCGCCGCATCGCCAGCTCGATGCGACCGACCACCATGCGGAACTGCTCGCGCGCGCGCCGCAGCCGCGACGCCACCGTCCCGAGCGGGATCTCCAGCAGCGCCGCGATCTCGGGCGACGTCAGGTCCTCCAGCTCGAACAGCACGAAGATCTCCGCCAGATCGGGATCGACCTTCGACAGCGCGAGGTCGCACAGCTGGATCGCCGTCTGCTCGTCGAGCGCGTTCCGGCTGGCGGCGGCGCGCCGGTCCATATCCTCGTCCAGCTGCCAGCGCACGGTCTTCCGCCCCCACGAAAACGCCACCCGCAGCGCGGTCCCGACCAGGAACGCCCGCTCGCTGTCGTGGTTGATGTCCGGCAGGCGCTCGGCGGCGACCAGGAACGTCTGCTGGGTCGCGTCCGCGGCGGCATCCGCGTCCAGCCCGCGGCGACGCAGCGTCCGCCAGACCAGGGCGTGGTGCGCCTGAAACATCCGCTCCAGGCGACCCGGATCGGAGACGCGCAGTGCCAGCTTCTCGCCCCGGGCGCCGGGCCCGGGCGCCTGCTCAGGCGCGCCGCCCGCCTTCACGAGAGCCAGTCTGGTCATGTCTCGGTTCTTCATGCGCCTGCCGTCGACATCCGATCACGGAAACCGCACGCCCACACCCACATCCCCCACCAGGGTAACCGATGCGGCCCGGTGAAACACGTCAGGAGTGAACTCGAACGCATCGCGCCACAGGGTGGCCCCGGCGCCCAGCCGGATCCCGACCTGGACACGCCCCCCGAAGGGGACGGCCAGGCGGGCCGCGCCCCCGGCGGTCGCGAACGGGCGGGCGACCGACCGGGGCTCGTACGTGTCCGAGCCCTGCCCGGTCAGGCGTCCCACCGACCCGGCCGCGCAGACGCGCGCCTCGACGTGCAGAACCACGGCCCGCGCCGGGCACAGATCCAGCGACACGAGGTCCAATGAAAATGCGGCGGTGCCGGCGTCCTCTTTCAGGTCGCTGCGCCACGCGTGCACCAGAGAAAGCATC
>DATFXS010000703.1:0-10846 GCA_035315605.1 Polyangia bacterium | reverse complement strand
GGCAGCGGGGGAGGCGGCGGGATCGGGATCGGCGGCGCGGCCGGGGACGGTGGTGCGGGCGGCGCGGGCTGTTCGATGATCGACAACGTCGGCCAGACCGTGACCCAGGAGCAGGCGAGCGGCGATCCGCCGATGCCTCTGGGCGGCGCGATCGCGGACGGGACATACGTCCTGACCAAGGACGAGGCGTACCCGCCCATCAGCGTCGACATGCCGACCCACAAGCGCGAGACCCTGCAGATCAGCGGCACGCAGCTGCTGGCCGTGATCGAATCGGATGCGATGCCAGACCCGTTCCAGGGCGCTGGGACGCTGACCACGTCGGATGCGCTCGTGACCATCAACTGGGTGTGCGGCGCCAGCGGCAGCTTCGACCAGGACTACACGGCCACCGCGACGCAGCTGATCCTGATGTCGGTTTCGCCGCCCGGCAGCGTCTCGACGTTCACGAAACAGTAGACGGCGGTTGGCGGCGGGCCCGGCCAGACCGATCTGCCGCCGCGAATCTTGACTTCGCGGTGGCGCGCTTGGAGCATGCGCGACATGGCAAAGCGATGGGCGGGAGCAATCTGGGGGATGCTCCTGCTCGCGAGCGGCGGCGCGGCGCGCGCCGAACGACCCAAGATCCTGGTGCTGCCGGTCGCCGGCAAGGCGGCCGATGCCGGTTTCCGCGACCGTGTCGCCCAGGCGCTGAGCGAGGGACTGATCGCATCGGGCGGTGAGGTCGTCGCGCAGCCGAGCGGCGCAGCGGCGCTGCCCGCCGACGGTTGCGCGACGCCCGCCTGTCTGGCGGGCGCGGCCCGCGCGACGGGAGCGGCGTTTCTGTTGCGCGCGTCGGTCGAGGAGGAGGGGCGCAGCTACGCCTTCAAGCTGGAGATGCTGGACGGCCAGTCGGGGGCCGTGCTCGCCCAGCGCGAGAATCGCTGCGAGATCTGTACGGACGCCGAGGCGCTGGAAGTCGCCAACGCCGCCGCCTCGGCGCTGAAGGCGCAGGCGATGAAGAAGCCGGGGCCGCCGCCGGCGCCGACCGTCACGCCCACGGCCGCGCCCGAACGCGCGGCCGGTCCGCGCGCGCGTGTGACGGTGCTCGATCGCCTCGAGCTGCCCGCCAGCCTCGGCGAGTTTCACGGCAAGCTGCGGACGGCCCTGGAAGCGCTGGTGCGCGAGCAGGGTCTGGAGGTCGTCGCCGAGCCGACCGTCCCCGCCAACTGCGGTTCCACCAACTGCGCCGAGGACCTGCTGGGGGCGTCGGGCGCCAGCCACGTCTTGTTCGTCGAGGGGAGCCGCAACGACTACGGGTTCTCGCTGGACATCACGTTACGCGGCGTCGGCGGCGAGGACAGCGAGAAGGCGCAGGGCTGGTGTAATTTCTGCACGGGACCGCAGATGGTGACCGCCGCCGAGAACGTCGCGCGGCCGCTGGTCGTGCACCTGGCGGCGCGGCCCGAGCGCGTGCCCGGCATCGCCACCGGCACGCCGGCCGCGCCCGGGACGAACCTCGAAGGCGGGAACGGCGGCAAGTCGCCGGTGCGCGTGGCGCTGTCGTGGGTCGGCATCGGCGTCGGCGTTGCGGCGATCATCGCCGGCAGCGTCTTGATGCACCTCAACGATCACCCGACCTGCACGCCTGCTTCCGCGGGGGGGCAATGTCCCAACCTGTACGACACCATGTCCACCGGTGTCGGCCTGCTCGGCGCCGGGGTGGTCGTCGGCATGACCGGCGTCTGGAGCCTGGCCTTCTGATGCTGCGTGGCCCTCGCATCGCCGTCGCATCGCTGGCGCTGGCGCTGGCGTTTGCGTGCACGAAGAAGAACCCGAAGTACTGCGCGATGGACAGCGACTGTCCGAGCCGAAGTTGCAACACGACGCTGAATGCGTGCAACCCGTCCGACGGGGGCGTCGCCGACGCGCACGACGGCGGCGACGCGCGCGACGGCGGTGATGCGGGCGATGCGGGTGATGCGGGAGACGGCGGTGATGCACGCGACGCCAGTGACGCCGGCGACGGTCCGTACAAGTGCAAGAAGGCCGACGACTGCGTCTTCGACGGCGGCGGCTTCGACGGTTCCACGTCCACCGTCTGCGAGGTGGAAGCCGGTGCGTGCGTCGAGTGCCTCGCCGACAAGGACTGTATGGCGACGGCGAAGCCGATCTGCAACCTGACGTCACGAACCTGCGGCCCTTGCACCACCGACGCCCAGTGTGCGTCGAAGGACCCGAGTGGTCCCGGCGTCTGCATGTTTCACCAGGACGGTCGCTGCGCCACCGACGCCGAGACGATCTACGTGAAGAACACGACACCGGGATGCTCGATGACGCCCGGCGCGGGCGGAACGAAGGACGTTCCGTACTGCTTATCACAGGACGCGATCAACGTCGTCACGGCGACGCGCTCGCTGCTGGTGATGCGCGGGCCGGACGCTCTCACAGAGTGGGCCGTTGCGACGGCACCGGCGGCTTCCATATCCGTGATCGGTCAATCCGGTGCCGTCGTGAGTCCCGGCGCCCGGATCGGCATTCATTTGAGCGCTGGAACGACTTACGTTCGCGGGCTCAAGATCTCTGGCGGTTCGAGCACAGGGGTGGTCGCGGATAACAGCGCCGTGCTCAAGATGGATGGTTGCATCGTCGAAAGCAACGTGCTCGGTGGCATCAAGGTCGACGGCGCGAGCTTCGACATCACGAATACGGTCATCGCCAAGAACATGAGTACTTCAACCGCTGGGTGCGGCGCCTGGGCCGGTGCCTGCTTCAATAGCGTGACGGGCACGCCGCGCTTCCTGAACAACACGGTCGTGTCGAATGTGGGAACTGGCACCGCGTGCAATAACGGGGCAACGACGGTCGCTGGATCGATAGAGTTCGGGAACACGCCCGACAACTCACTCTGTACCGTCACGTCGTGCTGTAGCGGCAATCCGATGCTGACGGCGGACTATCACCTCATGTCCACGTCGACGTGCATCGACCAGCTCGATCCGGCGATGTCCACCACCCACGACTTCGACGGCCAGCTCCGTCCTCGGGGCACCGCTGCGCTCAGCGACTGCGGCGCTGATGAGTTCTAGGAAGATCGTTCCGCTCTAGTCCCGGCCGAGTCGCGCAACCGCTCTGGCGGCGATCCGATGACACGGTCGGCCCGGCGCGCGCGGGCCGACGATGAAGCAACTCCAGCTGACGACGATTGTCCGGGATATCCAAAGCGCGGCGGTGAACGCAAGGTCGTTCGCGCGCTTTCCGGTGCTGGTCGGGCGTCACAGTGATAACCAGCTGCGGCTGGACGCGCGCATCGTGTCGCGCCGCCAGGGCGCCTTCCTGTTCTCGAAGGACGGGCTGCAGTACATCGATTACAACTCCGCGAACGGAAGTTACGTCGACGGCGTGCGTGTCGCGCCAAACGTCGCGATCGACATCGGTCCTTCGTCGCTGATCACGATCGCGCCGTTCCAGATTGTCGCGCAGCTCGACCTGGTCGACACGCACCGGATTGCCGGCGACCCGGACGCACCGACGCCCGTGGTGGCGCTGCTGCGGCCGCGGGCGGCGAGCTCCGATGCGCGCCTGTGGCAGAACACTCTGGATGGCGGGGCGGCGCTTCAGGCTTCGGGATCGTTGCGCGCATCGATCGAGCTCGCCGAGCGGGCCAGGCGGGTCATCGAAGTCTTCGCGGCGGGCATGCTGTCAGCCGGCAGCCGCACCACCGTGACGCTCTCGCCTTTGCGCGGCGCCTCGACGACGCGCGAGCTGGTGGCGCTGCTGCTCGACGAAGCCCACGGCGACGCGCGGCTCGGCGAGCTTCGCGCGCTGCTGGCCGAGCTGTTCCGACCGCGCCTGTCGTCGGTTCCGTGAGCCGCGGCGCCGCCAGACGGCGCACCGGCATCGCCAGGCTAGAACTGTCCGCGCAACAACAGCGCGTTTGGCGACGCGGCGAGCGCCACGTTCGCGCCGGGCGCGCGTTCATCCCGGCGCCCGGTAAAGAGGATGATCGTGCCTCCCGCTGCGGCGGCGGCGCCACCCGCCGCGAGGATCCACCCGGTGGACCTCGTGTCGTAGACCGTCGCGCACGCCGGGCCGGCGGCGGCGCAGCCGTCCTTGCCGTCGATCGCGATCCAGACGGCGCCCCAGGCCGCCAGGCCGACACCGGCCGCGACCAGCCCGGCGCCGGTCCAGGTTCGCCAGGCGGGCCCGCCGCCGTGATCGGCAACGACGAGCGGCGGCGGCAGCGGGGAGGTCGCGGACGACGCGGGAAGCGGGGTGGGCGCCGCCAGCGCGACGGCGGGCCGCTTTCCGATCGGGTCGAGCACGATGGCCAGCGAAACCTTGGCGCCGCCCACGATCTTCACGGTCTTGGAAAAGTCCTTGAAGCCGTCGCCGCTCGCGGTCACCGCGACGTCGCCCTCCACCAGCCGGATCGGCGCGATCGTCGGCAATGTTCCGACCGCCTTCCCGTCGATCGCGACGGCGGTCGTGGCCGGCCCGGTGATCACCAACTCGCCCACGTGGGCGCGGCTGACCGCCAGCGCCTCGTCGAGAAAGCCGCGGTTCTTCTTGACCCAGCCGTCATCGGGCACGGCCAGCGACGCTTTCAGATGCGCTTCGGCGTCGAGCCAGCGCTCGAGGGAGGCTTCGACCAACCCCATCTGTCCGAGCGTCCGCGCCGACGGCGCGAGGGCGTACGCGCGCTGGAACATCTCCAGCGCCTGTTGCGGCTTCGCCTGGCGCCGGAGCTCCAGCCCGCGCGCGACGAGATCCTCCGCGGGCGGTTCTGCAGCCTGCAGGCGTGCGGCGACCGCGGTCGTGACGAAAATAGCGACAAGTGCCAGCGATCGACGCATCGGATCTCCGATTCAGTTGTTCAGCATCCAGAGATTGAACTGCCCGGTGGTGTCTCTCCAACCGACCCAGGCGGTGCCGTGACGGTTGACGACGACTTGGGGCGCCTCGTCGTTCGCGTTGATACCGAACGATGGCTCATGGTCGATCCAGGTCTGACCATTCCATCTCCCCACGCCGACGCCGGTTGTCTCCGCGTCGACCCAGCCGAGGAGAGGCGTGCCGTCCGGTCCCGCCGCGATCCGCGGGTGCCTCGCTTGGGGGGGGACGGCCCCGGGTGGGGTCATTGCAAACAGTTGCCAACCGCTGCTGCCGTTCAACCGCTGTACGGTGAACGTGCCGAATCCGCCAGCTGCCACCAGGGGCGCACCGGTCGGATCGAGCGCCAGGAATGGCTCGGTCATGTTCGACATGCCGCTGACATCTAACGGCACGGACCACGCGTTTCCGTTCCACGTCGAGGCGTGGCCCGTGCCCGAGGGGACGACCCAGGCGACGACGGGATTGTCGCTGCCGTCCAGGACCATGTCGAAGTGGGGCCCGTCGAACGGCTGCTGGCTGACGATCGGGATCGTTCCATAGTTCTGGTTCCAGCCGGCGGGCGTCATGCGCGCGATGAAATACCGGTCCGCTTGCAAGCCCGCACCCCACAGGAGGATGGGGTTGCCATCCTTGCCGATACGGAGAACGGGATACGCGGCCGCGAAATCGACGCCAGGCATGGGCAGGATCGGCTGAAGGGCGTTCCACGCGGTGCCGCTCCAGGAGGCGACGTCGATCTCCCCGGGATCCGGCGCCGACGGCGGCCGCCATGCGACGACCGGGCGATCGGTTGCATCGAGGGCGAGCGCCGCGCCCCAGTGAGCCGAATCCGGATCGTCCGAAGGATGGCTGAGCTGTTTCCACTGACCGTCTACGTACTCGCTGACCTGAAGCTGGCACTGGGCCTGGCCGGAGGGCGAATAGCCGCTCCACGAAGCCCACAAGACGACCGGGTCGAGAGCCGCGCCGATTGCGAAGGCGGGCAGGCGCGTGGCGACGGTCGGCCCGCCCGCGCAGACGGGCAGAGCCGGGAGCTTGACGTATTCGGGCACCTCCCAGACCCAGTCGTCGGCGGGGAGCTTCAATTGGTTTCCCGCCCGGTCCGTGATGGTCCCGCCGATGGTGACGAGGAGGCGTGTCGTCGCAGGGACCGCGGACGGATCGGCGATGGTGATCGTCACCGTCTGGGCTTGCGCGTCGAAGGCCGCGTGCGTGGGGACGATCGATCCTCCAACGACCGAGAGCGAGAACGTCGCGTCGGCCGGCTGCGCCAGTACGACCGGCTCCGAAAACGCGGCCTGGATCGGCGCGCGCAGCTCGACGTTCGTGGCGCCCGATGACGGCGTACGGCGGCTGACGGTCGGCGGCGTCCGATCGACGACAATCGAGATCGGAGCAGAACGCACGATCTCACTCGAGAACCTCGCCTCGGCGATGATCGTGTGCGTCCCTTCCGGGACGCCGGCGGTATTCCACGCGAGCGTGTCATGGGGCGGCATCAGCGTCGCCAGCTCGATGCCGTTGTCGACAAGCACGACCGGAACGTCCAGCGCTGGGTCGAGCGCGGCGGTGATGGAGACGGTGTCGTGCGTGTACGTCGGCGATGCGGTCGGGGAGGTGATGACGACGATCGGCAACCGAGCATATTTGTCGCGCGTCGGGCAGCCGGAGATCCCGAGCAGACCTGTCGCCAACGCCATGATGTGAAGGTGCTTCATCGCCGAAACCTCCGGGCCTCAGTCGGCCGGTATCCCGATGCCGTGCTGATCCAGTTTCGGTTTCGAGTGATGTCTGGTTGCGTGTTTTTTTCGGTGTGGTTCGGCGGGAGGGGGTGGAGGGGGGGCAGGGGCTGCCGGGACCACTGCGGGCGCGGCCGGCACGACCGGTGGCGGGGCCGCAGCGGGAGCGGCGGGCGCGATCGCGGTCGACGGTACGGCGGGCACGGGCGCCGCCGGCTGCACAGGGTGTGAGCCGCGCTGTGAGGCGACGATCGCCACGCCCGCCAGGCCGACGACGGCGAGCAGGATCGGCCAGCGCGCGCCGCGGCCGCGCCCGCGCACGCCCGCGGCGCTGAGCGCGCTCTCGCCGGCGATGTCGGACTGCGACAGGCTCGTTGCCTCGGCGACGCCCGATGCGGCCAATGTCCTCGTGGCCGCGAAGGCACCCGGTCCGATGGTCGGCTTCGACGCCGGCTCGGTCTTCGCCAGGGCTGCCGCCGGCGCCAGCGATGCGGTGGAGTCGACGCGCGGGCCGGCCGCGCCGGGCCCGGGCGACGCATCATCGGACCGCTGTCGCGGCGCATCGGGCGCCGCGGGTCCGCTCGCCGGCACGTCGGGCCAGGGCCGCGCGCGCGGGATCGCGCGCACGTCGGCGTGGATGCTGCTGGTCGTCGGTCGCGCCGCAAACCCGCCCGCCGGCGTGTGGAAGTAGAACGTCTTCCACTGCGCCTGGCCGCGCGGGCTCGCAAACTCCCACAGCCGCTGCCCGAGCGCGTGGATCGATTCGAAGCGCTCGGTCGGCGCGAGGTGCATCGCGCGCAACACGATCGCCTCCAGCGCCTCAGGCAGGTCCGCCCGCAGCGTGCGGGGCGGGTCGAACTTTCCTTCGCTGATCGCGCGCAGGAGGCGCGACCCCTCGTGGGCCGCGAACGGCAGGTGCTGGGTGAGGCAGAGGTAGATCAGTACGCCGAGCGCGTACTGATCGCTTTCCGGTCCGACGTGCCCTTCGATCTGCTCGGGCGAAAGGTACTGCGGCGTTCCGATGATCTGACCGTCCTCGGTCAGCACCTCGGCGGAGGCGGCCTTCGAGATCCCAAAATCCAGGACCTTCACCTCCCAGCCGGTGTCCGTGTCGCACAGGAAGATGTTCGCGGGTTTGAGGTCGCGGTGGATGATCCCGACGTGGTGGCAGGCGCGCAGCGCCGCGCAGACGCCCAGCATGACGTCGGCGACGCTGTCGATCGGCATCGGTTCTTCTGTGCGCCGGAGCCATTCGCTGAGGCTCCGGCCGCGCAGGAACTCCATCACCATGTAGGGCGTGCCGTCGTCGGTGAAGCCGAAATCCAGCACCTGAACGACGTTGCGGTGGTCGACCCTCGACGCGGCCAGCGCTTCGCGCATGAAACGCTCGCGGATTTCCTCGGTCAGCTTGTCGCCGCGGCGCTGCGCGGCCACCGTCTTCAGCGCCACCGTCCGTCCCAGCTTCGTGTCGACGGCGCGGTAGACCGCGCCCATGCCGCCCTGTCCGATGTGGCCGCGAATCTCGTAGCGGTCGATCCGCTGCCCGCGAACGAACAGGTCCGACGCGTCGGTGCTGCTCATCGTCCACCGCCCGCAGCGCGCACCGGCCGGTGCGGACCCGATCGCTGGAAATCACCGTCGCCCGCCATCGAGCCGCGCATTCTTACTCACAAACGAAGCGCTGACGAGGCGTTGTTGTCCGGATTTCGCAGCAACCGAAGGCGCGGACGCAAGCTGGGCCGCCGCCTCGCGAAACAGATTTCGCGTCGAGACGTTCCGCGCCGAATGGCTGCCGCGGCGGTGGCAATGATCGGCGGCGGCGGCGAAATCCTCGCGCCGGCAGGCGGCAATGAGGTTGTGGAACTTTGCCAATCCGCGCAGGCCCAGAGTCCACGCCATGTCCACGAGCGCGCGTCGAGCGGCCAGCGGGTAGCGGTCGAACCCCGCGCACAGCAGGCGCAGGCCGGGAAGAATGAATTTGTCGATGCGGGCGGCCGCGAGATCACCGGCGAAGCCCGCGGGCAGGACCAGATCCGACGCGCGCTGGTGCGCGGGCGCCGGGTGGCCCAGGCTCTGCGCGCGCGCCTGCGCGAACGCGATCCGGATCTCCGGCGGCGTCGCGCGCCGTCCCGTCGATCGGTGGATCCAGGGAAGGGCCAGCGCGGCGTCGGCATCGACCAGCGGGTGGGCGATGCCGGTCCGCACGCCGCCGCGCGGGCCGGCGTACATTTCGCGGCGGCATCCCTCCCATTTGATCAGCTCGACACAGAGGGCCCGAACGTTGGGCGCCGCGTCGCGGTCGTTTGCAAAGAGATCGCCGGTCGAGGTGTCGGGCATACGTCCGTTTCGGACCGCGACGATTTCGGTTGCGCGACGAACGCGCGTGCCAAGAATGCGGCGCGCAATCCGACATGTCGTCAACGCGCGCGCCGAAACATCTGAGCCGCAGGGGAAAGCTGCAGTAACCTTGCACCGTGGTCCCGAACGGAAGCGGCCTTCCCCCGGCCGCGCCCGACGGTCATACTCCGTTGCGGCGTGCCGAGTTGCTGGCGGCGCTTTCGCTCGCCGCCGATCTCGGGATGGGACAGCCGCTCGAGAACGCGCAGCGCACGGCGATCCTGGCGGTGGCGCTGGGGCGAGGGGCGGACCTGCCGCCGCGCGATCTGAAGGACGCTTACTACCTCGCGTTCCTTCGTTACGTCGGCTGCACCGCCGACGCGCCGATCGCCGCCGATGTGTTCGGCGGCGACGAGATCGCGGCGCGCGGCTGGCTGGCGCTGGCCGACTGGGGGAAGCCGACCGATGTCCTGCGGATCCTGGTGCGCAACATCGGCGCGGGCCAGTCGGCGCTGCGGCGCGCGCGCGTGCTCGCGGGCTTGCTGGTCAAGATGCCGCGGCTGATGGGGACGGCCGAATCGCACTGCGAGGTGGCGCAGTCGCTGGCCGACGATCTGGGATGCTCGGTGCGGGTGCGCGAGGCGCTCGGGCATTCGTTCGAGCGCTGGGACGGCAAGGGGCAGCCGCGCAAGAAGAAGGCCGACGCGATTCCGCTGGCGATGCGGGTCGCGCAGGTGGCCGACGACGCGCAGGCGTTTCATCGCGTCGGCGGCGTCGACGCGGCGGTGGCGATGCTGGCGGCGCGCGCCGGTAAGTCGCTGGACCCGACGCTGGCGGAGACGTTGCGGTCCGGCGCGCCGGAGATGCTGGCGCTGCTGGACGCGCCGTCGGTCTGGGACGCGGCGATCGCCGCCGAGCCGGGCCCGCCCGACTACATCGACGATGCGGCGATCGACGGCGCGCTGCAGGCGATGGGCGCGTTCGCGGATCTGAAGTCGTCGTACACGCGCGGCCACTCGACGGGCGTCGCCGAGCTGGCGGCGGGCGCGGCCACGCGGCTGGGCCTGGCGCCGGAGGCGGTCGCGGAGGTGCGGCGCGCCGGCTACGTGCACGACGTCGGGCGCGCGGGCGTATCGGCGGGCGTCTGGGAGAAGGAAGGTCCGCTGACCGACGGCGAATGGGAGAAGGTGCGCCTGCACGCCTACTACACCGAGCGGATCCTGGCGCGCCCGCCGCTGCTGGCGCGGCTGGCCGCGCTCGGCGCGCGCGACCACGAACGGATGGACGGCACCGGCTACCCGCACCGGATGCCCGGCGGGTCGCTGCCGCCGGGCGCGCGCGTGCTGGCGGTCGCCGACATGTACCAGGCGATGCGCGAGACACGCCCCCACCGCCGCGGGATCCCGCCCGAGGAGATCGCCGCGACGCTGGAGAAGGAGGCGGAGAAGGGACGGCTCGATCGCGAAGCCGTGCGAGCGGTCCTGGAGACGGCCGGCCACCGCGTCGCGCGCGGCCGCGCGACCGGCGGCTCGGACCACCCCGGCGGTCTTTCAGACCGCGAGGTCGAGGTGCTGCAGCTCGTGTCGCGCGGCCTGACCAACAAAGAGGTGGCGCAGAAGCTGGAGATCTCCGCGCGCACGGTGGGCCATCATCTGGCCCACGCCTACGAGAAGATCGGCGTCACCACCCGCGCGGGCGCCGCGATGTTCGCGATGAAGAACGGGATCGTGGGCGCGGTCTAGCCGACGGGCTCGGAGGCCCGCTCCCGATCAGCATGCCCCCGGCACAGTGCAGTGGGGGTCCGGGATCTGTATCGCGACGGCCATGATCAAGGCCGCCAACGACAAGCCGGCAAACATCGCCGCGCCGCCAGCGTCGTTGTTCAGACCGGCCCA
>DATFXS010000702.1:0-7326 GCA_035315605.1 Polyangia bacterium | reverse complement strand
CCAGCGCCATGTCGTGAATCTCGATGTTCGCCTGCTGGACGGCGCGCGCCAGCCGCTTCGCCGCCGCGACGGCGTCCGACTGCTCGCGATAAGCCTGCAGCGTCACCTCCACGGCTTTCTGGCTCGCCACCTCGCCCCCCTCGCTGCCGGAGACGCCGTCGGCGACGACCACCAGCGTGTGCGCGTCGCTGACGCTCAGCGTCCCGCAGCAGTCCTCGTTGTGCTCGCGCTCGGTGCCGACATCCGTCAGCGCGGCGACGTCGAACAATGCTGGCTGCTGTTCAACGTCCATAGTAACGTTCCCCCGCAGTCATCCCGATGAGACCGGCCTGCCGATGCGCGAGCTGAACGTCGGAGACAAGCTCGACCAGTACGTCCTGACCGAGCTGCTCGCCCGGAGCGGCATGGCGTCGATCTTCAAGGCCGACGACACAGTCTCGGGCGGCGCCGTCGCCCTCAAGGTGCCGCACCCGCAGCTCGAGAGCGACGTCGTCTTCTTCCAGCGGTTCAAGCGCGAAGAGGATCTCGGCCTGCGCCTGGACCATCCGGCCATCGTCAAGATCGTGCGGCCCAAAGAGAAGAGCCGCATGTACCTCGCGATGGAGCTGGTCGACGGCGTCTCGCTGCGGGCGATGATGCAGCAGCGCGGGGTGCTCCCCCGCGAGGAGGCGATCGGCTACGCGAGCCAGCTCCTCGAGGCGCTGCGCTACCTGCACGAGCAAAAGGTGGTCCACCGCGACATCAAGCCCGAAAACGTCCTGGTCCGGCCCGACGGTACCATCAAGCTGCTCGACTTCGGCATCGCGCTCGACGAATCGGCGCGCCGGCTCACCTGGTTCAAGCTGTCCGCGACGCTCGGCACGCCCGACTACATGGCGCCCGAGCAGATCGGCGGCAAGCGCGGCGACGAGCGGACCGACGTCTACGGCGTCGGCATGATGATGTACGAGATGCTGACCGCCCACCTTCCCTACACCGCGCCCAACGCGCACGCGCTGATGCGCCTCAAGACCAGCGAGGAGCCGCGGCCGACGACCTACTACGTCGCCGACTTCGATCCCTTGCTGGGCGCCGTCATCATGAAGGCGATCGCCCGCAACCCGCGCGATCGGCAGCAGACCGTCGCCGAGCTGCTCGACGACCTGCGCGATCCGAACCGCCTCGCGAACGCGGGGACGACGACCAGCCCGGCGCGCGGCGGGGGCGTCCGGCTGTCGCGCACGCAGCGAATGGCCGCGGTGGTCGTGGTCGCGCTCGTCGCGCTGGGCGGCCTGATCTGGCTGAGCGCGCGCGGTGGCGACGCGCCCCGCCCCGCGCCGTCCGCCGCCCCGCGCTGAGGCCACCCGATGTCGACCATCGACCTGTCGCACGCGCTCGACCTCGCCTGGGTGCTGGTCGGCGCGTTCCTGGTGATGCTGATGCAGGTCGGCTTCGCGATGGTCGAGACCGGCTTCGTGCGCGCGAAGAACGCCGTCCACACGATGGGGATGAATCTGGTCGTCTATCCGGTCGGCGCGCTCGGCTACTGGCTCTGCGGGTACGGCTTGATGTTCGGCGGCGTTCCGGGCTGGCGGAGCCTCGGCGACGGCGCGCCGGTGGCCCACGAGATCGGCCCTCGACTGGGCGGCCACCTCTTCGGCCTTTTCGGCGCCGCGAAGTTCGCGCTCGTCTCCGTGCCCCACGACGCGCCCAACCTGGCGATGTTCCTGTTCGGCGCGGTGTTCATGGACACTGCGGCGACGATCCCCACCGGCGCGCTCGCCGAACGATGGCGCTTCTCCGCCTTCCTGGCCTACGCGTTCTTCATGTCGATGATCCTCTATCCCGTGTACGGAAACTGGGTCTGGGGCGGCGGCTGGCTGGCCGGGCTGGGCGTGAACGCCGGCCTCGGCCACGGCCACGTCGACTTCGCCGGCTCGTCGGTCGTGCACATGACGGGCGGAATCACGGCGCTCGTCGGCGCGCTGGTGCTCGGCCCGCGCGCGGGAAAGTTCCGCCGCGACGGCACGATCGCCGTCATGCCCGGCCACAACTTGCCGATGACGGTCGTCGGCACGTTCATCCTGGCCTTCGGGTGGTTCGGGTTCAACGCGGGCTCCACGCTCGCGGCGACTGACGCCCGCATCGCCCTCGTCGCGGCGAACACCATGCTCGCCTCCGCATCGGGCGCGGTGGCGGCGCTGGGCGCGGTCTGGTACCGATCGCGCAAGCCCGACGTCGGCATGACCTGCAACGGGCTGCTCGGCGGCCTGGTCTCGATCACCGCGCCGTGCGCGTTCGTCAGCCCCTCCGCCGCCGTCCTGATCGGAATGATGGGCGGCCTGCTGGTGGCGACCAGCGTGATCTGGTTCGAGCGCCGGATGCGCATCGACGATCCGGTCGGCGCCGTCTCCGTGCACGGCGTCTGCGGCGTCTGGGGCGCGCTGGCCCTGGGACTCTTCGCGGACGGCAGCTATGGCGCCGGCTGGAACGGCGTCGACGGTCCGGTCCGGGGGTTGCTGTTCGGGGATGCCCGCCAATTCGTTGCCCAGCTCATCGGAGTGACGGCCAACGTCGTGTTCGTTTCCGCCGCGGCCTACGGATTCTTCAAGCTCGTCGATCGATTGCTCGGGAACCGCGTCGATCCGGAGACCGAATCGACAGGCCTCGACACCACCGAGATGGGTGCCGAGGCCTATCCGCCCGGTTGACGGGCGACTGCTTTCCGATCCGTCTAGCCTGACGACGCGACGGACGCCGACACGGCCGGCGCCGGCCGGCTCTCCACCATGATCGACTTACCCTTCGCCTTGCTGGCGCGCATGAAGTAGATGGCGCCGTAGATGCCCCAGCAGGCGCAGACGCCGAGGGCGATGAACGGCTCCTTCCAGCTCATGCCGGATACGGTGAACGGCCCGATCAGGTAGAAGAGCATGCAGATCGCGTTCGCGACGAGGCCGAACAGCGGCACGAACATGTGCTTGAAGCCGCTGAAGCTGTGGTGCTCGCGGAACGCCACGATGGCGACGATGCAGGTCAGCATGTAGAGCATGAACGTGCCGAAGTTGCTGACCAGCGTGACGATGACCAGCGTGTTCGGCAGCTTCGCGATCGTCTCCGGCGTGAAGATGCCGAAGCTGTACCAGATGTTGTGGTACTTCGGGTCCAGAGGCGACGGCGTGGTGCCGCCCAGATAGACGAACACCGTCACGATGCCGATGAACGCCGAGATGACCGCCAGCGTCCAGATCGATCGGTGCGGGGTCAGCGTCTTGCCGTGCAGCAGGCCGAAGTGCTCCGGCACCTCGTCGTCTTTGCCCATCGCGTACGTCACGCGCGCCCCGGTCGACAGACACGACAGCGTCGTGCCGATCAGAGCCAGGAACACGGTGAACGCCTCGACGAGCATGAAGGCGCGGCCGGCCTTGTAGCTGCCGAACAGCCAGGTGCCGACCATGACCATCATGTCGCCGATCGGGGCGCCCGATGCGGCGGCGTTGGCCATGGTGTAGCCCCCATTGAGCAAGTAGTTCGCGGCGAAGTACTCGATCAGATAGAAGACCAGCCCCTGGATCCCGAGCGACAGGAGCACGGCGCGCGGGATGTCGCGCTTCGCGTTCTTCGCCTCTTCGCCCATCGACGTGACCGATTCGAAACCGACCAGGATCAAGATCGCGATGCAGGCCTGGATGAAGATGAACGAGATACCGTGCGGCGCCACGACCGATCCTGCCGTCGAGTGCATCTTGAAGTGCGGCGTCAGGTCCTTGGGGTGGTCGTTGTCGACCGGCTCCATGGTCGTGGCCTGATCGGGCGCGTAGCTGAGCAGGAACGGGACCGGCTTGCCGTCCTTCATCTCCGGAACCGGGTTGCCCTCGGCGTCCATCTTGTTCTGCGTGACGGGCGCGCCGGTGGCGTCGAGCTTGGGTTTCCCGTTCTCCATCACCTGTTCCTGGGCGACCACGAAGTCGACCGGTGTCCCGTTGACGAGCTGCAACCCCTTGGACCCTTCGGGGTGGTTCGCGCGGTAGGCGATCGCCATGACCGAGAAGACCAGCAGCGCCGAGATCTGGATGATGTTGATCGCCATGTTGACGCCGGTCGTGCCGGTGACGCCGCGGAACGCGATGTAGGCGACGCCGAGCGCGAACGCGATGCAGAACAGGATCATGAACAGGGGGCTGTTGAACGACCCGCTGAACGTGTCCGGGAAGAACTGGTTCAGGAGGTAACCGCTCAGGATCGCGGTCACGCCGACCATGCAGCCCGGATAGACCCAGTAATAAAGGTGGCTGGCCCACCCGGTCATGAATTTCGCGATCCGGGCGAACTTGAACGCCTTCGTCTTACTGAGGAACGCCTGCTCCGCGAAGAAGTAGGACGACCCTGCGCCCGGATACAGCTTCGACAGCTCGGCGTAGCTGATCGCGGTCGCGAAGCAGAGCAGCAGCGCGGCCAAGATCCCGAACCACATCGCCGAGCCGGCCATAGGTGCGCCGTACAGCGACTGGATCTGGTACGTGAGCCAGAGGAACGCTCCCGGCGCAATGAGCGCCATTGCGTTGATCGTGAGCCCGGTGAGGCCGAGCGTCGCTCGGCTCGGCGTTTGGCCGCCGGGGGCGGCGCTTGCTTCCTGTGCCATGGTCGATCTCCCTCTTGCGTGGTTGGTGCTTTATGGCCCCACGGGGTACGGCGTCTTCAGGCCCGTTTTGCTTTTTGCAAAACCCGTGTTGCTTCTTGCGAGCATCCTAGCGATCACGCGTTAACCGGAGATTTCGTCTCAAACTGAGTTCTGTAACTCCTACAAGTAACCTCAGAGAATCCTGGGAGAAATTTCGACGAAACAAATGGCAGCGGACGCCAGGATTGCCGCGGAGATCGGGGCGTCACGCGCCCGCATCACGAAGTTTCCTCGAGGCTGACGGTCGGGAACCGCAGCTCGGTTTCTGATCGCGCGTACGAGTTACACAACTCAGCTCGTCTCGAAACATGACGTTAACGTTGGGCGATTAGACTCCTTGCAAGACGCCAAATCGGCTTTGCAAAACGCGAAAGCCGCCGCAACGTCGACGATGAGTCGCATCGACGCCGTCGCTGTACCCCGCAACCCCGCCCTTGCGCGGTTGGTCGTGGGGTCCGTTCGGGGCTTGCCTGATCCCGATCGCGGTTCCGACCGCCTGGCTCGAGGCCGCCTGGGAGACGCGTCCTCCACACGCAGGGCCTATCCACGGCGGGGCGAGCCGATCGTCCCGCACCTTTTGAAGCCGCTCGTGATCGAACGCCGCCCCGTCAGCCACGGCGATCAGGACACCGAGATGCTGGCGCGCCTCGACCTCGGCCCGGAGGCGTGGACGCGGCTGCCCGCCGAGACGTGCCGGCGCCTGTCGATGCTCGTCGTCGATCGGGTGCAGACGCGCGTGCGCGCGTTGCCCGGCCTGACCCGCAATCACCCGATGCCGCATCCCCGGATCGCGCTGACGCTTCCGATCGAGGACCGGACGGCCAACACGATTCGTCGAGAAATGCCCAATGCGGGGACGGGTCCCTGGACCGTCGAACGCTACCTCGGGCTCCGGCGATTCGGGGGCCGCGCGCTGGTCGATCTCCTGGCCGCGATGGAAGCGCGCGCCGGCGCCGGCGTCGAGCTGCCGGAGACCGCTCCGGTGTCCGGCGTCGCGGGCGACGTCCCGTCCGAGCGCGCGCTCGACCGTGTACTGTCGGCCATCGCCCGGCGGCTGCCGATCTCCGAAGCGCAGGCGAGTGCCGAGCTGGTCGCAGAAGGGCTCGTCGGCGAGCACGTCGATCTGGGCAGCCTGGCGCGCACGGCCGTCCAGCTCGGGCGCAACGCCCCGTTTCACATCATCGACGTGGGTGGGTCGCGCATGCTGCTGCGCCTCTCGGACGTCACCGCCGCCCGCGCGACCTACCGGATCGCCGCGCGCGCCGTGCAGGGATGGGGCACGGCGCCGATCCGGGCCGTGGTCGCGCAGCTGCGCGCGGTCGTCCAGTCATCCGTCGCGACCTCGTTCGTCGAGCGCGTGCTGCTGGGCGTCTCCTCGTTCCGCTGGCTGGATCGCAAGGAGGGGTGGTTCTGGTTCGATCGACAGCGCAACCCGCTGGTCGACAGCCTGAAGAAGATCTTCTCGGTCGCGACGCGGCTGCCGCTCACACGTCTATGGAGCGCGCTTTTTCGCACCCGGAGCGGTCCGCCACCGTCCGTCGAGGCCGTCAAGCAGATCTGCTCGGCGCTGCCGGGCACGCGGGTCGCTGACGACGTTGTGACGATCGATCGCCCGTTCGCCCGCGCCGCGTACCTCAGCGACACCGAGAGCCGGATCGCCCGCTTGCTGGAGACCGTCCCGAAAGGGATGTCGGACGCCCAGATTCGCGGCACGATGCGGGCGGCCGGCTTGCCCTGGACGCCGGTTTGGCGCCTCCTCCGGCAATCCCCGCTGGTGGAGCGATCGCAGGACGGGCTTTACCAGCTCGTCGGAACCGTCGGCTGATCCGGCATCTGATCCTGCGTGGGCGGTGCTACCGACGAGGCGATAGAGACCGTCCGACGGTCCCTCCACCACCGGCGAGAAGCGCAGCATTCGCAGGACCGGCGTCCAGGGCAGTCCGGCCGCGCGCGCCGCGCCCCGGACCTCGCGTCCCGACATTCCGGCCGGTTTCGCCTCCAGCAGCCGCGCGACCCGGTCCTCCGTCTCGCCGAGATGCGCCGCTCGATCGAACTGTCGCTCGACGAACACGTCGCTGCCGGTCAGCTGCGCCTCGGGAACCTCGGCGCAGATCTGCTCGATCGCCTCGACCGACGGGGGCGGGCCGCTCCGGGTGCGGAAGAGCGCGTTCCAAACGCGCGTGACCGGCAGACGCGTCGCGACCGAGAAGACTTTCTTCAAGTTGTCGACGAGCGGATTGCACCTTTGGGTGAACCAGAACCATCCTTCCTTTTGATCCAGCCACCGGAACGATGAGATGCCCTGCAGCACGCGCTCGACGAACGAGGTCGCCACGACGGCCTGGACGACCACCCGCAGCTGGGCGGCCACGGCCCGGATCGTCGCCGTGCCCCATCCCTGGACGGCGCGCACGGCGATTCGATAGGCCGTCCGGGCGGTGGTCAAGTCCGACAGCTTGACGATCACGCGGGAGTCGCCGAGCTCGATGACCTGGAACGGGGCGCGGCGTCCGAGGGCGACCGCCGCGCGCGCGATCTCGCGGACGTCGACGGGGCCGACGGCCAGCCCGCTGCGGATCAGCTCGCTCGATGCCTGTTGCTCCGAGATCGGCAGGTGACCCGTCAGCAATGCGATCGCTTCGTCGAGCGCGCGCGCGGACCACTTG
>DATFXS010000701.1:0-2395 GCA_035315605.1 Polyangia bacterium | reverse complement strand
CCCGCCCGCCGATTGACCTCCGCGAAGGCGCGCTGGATGTCGGCCAGCAGCGGCCCCTGGGCGGCGCTGTCGAACGCCGAATGGCGCGTGCCGAGAAAGACGATGGCGTGCCGGCGATCGGGCGTCACCAGCTGATCGCCGTCGACGTCCAGCGTTCCGGCGCGCGCGCGCTCGAACCGCCGCAGGATCGCCGGGAACCACTGAAGCGGGTCGGAGGGCGCCAGCCGCGCCAGCATCGGCGACAGCGGCGACGACATCTGTTGTTTCAAGGCGCGGGCGGCGCGCGCCAGGCCGGCGTCGGACAGCGCGGCCGGCACCTCGGTCTCGGGATGGTCGGAGACGAAATACGTCAAGCGCGGCGCGTACAGCTTGTAGACCGATTCCGCGAGGGCCGGTGTCGGCCCGCGTTCCAGCCACGCCACCTCGTGGTTCGCCGCCAGGGCGGCCGCGAGGGCGGCCGCGACGTCCCGCACCGCTGTCGGATCCGACCCGCCGACGTCGAGAACCAGCGTCCGCGTCAGCGCGGAATCGGCCAGCCGGCGCGAAAGCTCGGCCAGCTCGTGATCGGTGCCGGCGGGCAGGAAGTGCGTGATGTCGGTGGTGACGCGCAGGCGCAGCGCGCAGAAGGCGACCATCGCGATCGCCAGCGCCGCCGCGACGCCGAGGTGCAGCCGCGCGCGATCCCTGGGCGCCGTCATTTGCCGGGCAGCTTGAAGAGGCGCGCCTGCTCGGCGGCGCTGTAACGGCGTTCGAGATCCACGTCGCTGAACGCCGTGCGCGTCCAGTCGCCGTTCGCTTCGCGCACGATCAGCTCCTTGACGATGAACCCGCGCGACCGCAGCTCCATCTCCTTGATCATCTTGTCCATCGGCGCCACCCGCGGCGTCAGCACCAGGCGCCAGTCTTCGCCGCCGGGCGCCGGCTGGAGCTGCATCTTGAAGATCTTCTCCAGCCCGGCCCGGTTGCCCGACAGCAGCATCACGAACGCGTCAGCGAACAGCCGCGCCACCGGGTTCGCGCCCAGGTTCATGCTCTCCTGGCCGTCGGCGCTGTCGAACCGCAGCTGGTTGCCGTCGACGATCAGCGTCGACGGAATCGGCTTCTCGGCGATGCGCGCGAAGCGGGCGGGCGGCGCGAAGTAGATGCTCCCGGTGGTGACCAGCGGCTGCTGGAGCAACGTCAGATGCTTCTCCTCGGTGAAGTGGGCGTAGAGCCCTGGCGCCTTCGCCAGCCCCGCCAGCAGCGCGTCGATGTCGCGAGGCGCCTTCGCCGACTTGGCCGACTTCGCCGCCACGGCGACCGGGAGCAGCACGAAGATGATGCCCAGGACGCGCACGGCGGTCCCGTCAACCTACGTCCGCGGTTCCGAACGGCAACTCGCCGCGGCGATACAGACCCAGCACCGCCGTGATGTCGACGTCCTGCCGCCGGTCCGCGTCGTTGCGCGGCACCAGCGCGCGCACCGCCGCGTGAAGCGCGCGGCTGCGGCGCAGGCACGTCGACGGCCCGCGCAGGTCCGCCGCCTGGCAGAGGGCGAGCAGCTCGATGATCGCGACGGTCTCCGCCAGCTCCAGCACGCGCTGGCAGTCGCGCGCGGCGATCGATCCCATGCTCACCTTGTCCTGGTTGTGGGATTCGGTGCTGCGGCTGAAGACGGCGGCGGGCATGGTCAGCTTCAGCGCTTCCGCGGTCAGCGCGGACGCGGTGATCTGCATCGCCTTGAAGCCGTGGTGGGCGACGCGCGCCGGCCCGTCCACGGCGACCAGGTCCGCAGGCAGGCCGTGGCTGGTGGCCGGGTTGCAGAGCAGCGCCAGCTGCCGGTCAAGAAGATCGGCGACGCTCGCGACCGCCGCCTTGAGGCCGTCCATCGCGAAGGCGACGTGGCCGCCGTAGAAGTTGCCGCCGTGCAGGACCTCGTCGCGGTCGGCGTCGACGATCGGGTTGTCGTTGGCGCTGTTGACCTCCGTCTCGAGGATGGGACGGAACATCGCCAGCGCGTCCAGCAGCACGCCGATCACGTGCGGCGCGCAGCGGATCGAATAGCGATCCTGGACGCGCGCGCCGGCCGCGGCGGCCCTGGCGTCGTATTCCAGGTCGTCGCGGATCCAGGCCGCGCAGGCGGCCGACCCCGGGTGCGGCTTGACCGCGAACAGGCGCTCGTCGAAGTGGGACGGGTTCCCGCGCAAGAGCTCGCTCGCCATCGCCGACAGCGCCGCCGACAGCCGGGCCAGCTGGCGCGCCCGCCCGAACGCCAGGCAGGCGAGGCCGGTCATCATGCTGGTGCCGTTCATCAGCGACAGCGCCTCCTTGGGCCGCAGCGCCAGCGGCGCCAGGCCACAGCGCTCCAGCGCACGCGCCGCCGGCATCACCTCGCCCGCGAACGACACCTCGCGCT
>DATFXS010000700.1:0-2915 GCA_035315605.1 Polyangia bacterium | reverse complement strand
CGGCTTCCATTCGCGGATGCTGCCCGACCTGCTGCGGGAGGCGTTCGGGTCCGATCTATCGAAGAGCCAGGGGTCGCTGTCGATGGTGACGCCCGAGCTGCTCGCGTCGATGGCCGATGGGGCGACGGGCAGCGGCACGGAGAGCATGTCCTCCGAGGGCAAGGCAGCGGGCCAGGCGCGCTGGAAGAAGATCGCGGCCGTGATCGGCGCCGGGGCCGCGACGCTGGCGCTGGGCGGCCTGCTGCTCGCGCGCGGCGGCGGCGGGCGTTCGCAGGCGCGCGAGAAGATCGAGGCGTCGCGCGCGGCGGCGACCGTGCCGCCCGTCATCCAGCCGGTGATCGCGCCGACGGCGCCGGCGGAGGCGGCCCCCGCCAAGAATCCGACCGACGAAGCCGCCGCGGACGACGACGACCAGAAACCGAAGAGCACCCATCACCATCACGGATCCCATAAACAGCGGGCGCAGGCCGATCGCGTCGCGCGCGGGCTTTCGATCGATCCGTTCAAGCCATGACGTCGACCAAAACGCGGATCGCCGCCATCGTCACGGCGGGGCTGCTGGCGTCGCTGGTGTCGGCGCGCGCGGCGGCGGCGCCGTCGGAGAAGGAACGCGAAGCGCGCGCCCACTTCCAGGCCGGCGAGGCGCGCTTCAAGGCAGGCGCGTTCGACGATGCGCTGGCCGAATATCAGGCCGGATACGACGCCAAACCGCTGCCCGGCTTCCTGGTCAACATCGCGCAGTGCCAGCGGCGCCTCGGCGATCTCAAGGCGGCCCGCGTCACCTATCAGAAGTTCATCCTCGTCGCGCCCGACTCGCCGCTGGTGCCGCAGGTTCGATCGATGATCGCCGAGATCGACGGCCTGCTCGCGAACGGCGAGGGCAAGAAGCCCGCTGACGAGGCGACGAAGGAGGAAGAGACGTCGTCGGAGCCGGCGGCGCCGCCCGCCCCCAAGGTGGAGGTCGAGGCCCCCGCGCCCGTCCTGGTCGCGACGGGCCCCACCCCCGGGACCGAGCCCGAGCCGAAGCGGTCGTCGCACCGGTGGTGGCTGTGGGGCGCGCTCGGCGTCGTCGTGGTCGGCGGCGCGGTCACGGCGTACGCCCTTTCGACCGGCGGCACCACGACCATTCACGACGGCTCGCTCGCGACGCTTCGCCGCTGATACCCGATCCGATCCCCCCATGCGCACAACTCAATCTCGTTGCTTGAAGATCCTGTTGCCGTTCTCCGCCCTGATCGCGGGCGCGGGCGGCGGCTGCCACAAGGGAACGGAGCTGGAGGCGGGCGCGGTGCTGCTGGATCTTTCGGTGACGAGCGGCGTGACGACGCCCGACGAGCTGCGCGTCTTCGTCTATGACGACACGGGCACGCTCTGGGACACGCGCGTGCCGCAATCGGGCGCGCTGATGCCGCAGAGCCCGACCCACCTCGGGACGGTGCTGCTGCAGCCGGGCGCGACGCAGGGCGGGATGCGCATCCACGTTCAGGGCCTGGCGGCATCGGTGCGCGTCGCCGACGGAACGATGACGATCCCGCCGCCGCCGCGCGGGCAGTTCGCGCTGGTGCTGGACGGCGCCGTGCCCGCCGACGGCGACGGTGACGGCGTGCCGGACGCGATCGACGACTGCCCGGCCGTGGCCAACCCGAACCAGGGCGGCTGCCCCGGAACGAACGACGGCGGCGCCGACACGGCCCCCGACGACGGCGGCAGTGACACCGCGCCCGACGACGGGGGCCAGGACGCGCTCGGTTGCGACGCATCGGGCGCGTGCGATCGCGCCATCGGCGCGCAATGCACCGACGGTGCGCAGTGCCATTCCACCTTCTGCGTCGACGGCGTCTGCTGCGCGAACGCCTGCGTCGGGCCCTGCCGATCGTGCAACCAGCCGAACAACGACGGCATGTGCCTTCCTTATCCGCAAGGGATGGACCCGGCCGCCGAGTGCACAGGCGGCATGACGTGCAACGGCGTCGGCTCGTGTGGTCCCGCCCCGGGTGGCCCGAAGGTCAACGGCGAGCTCTGCTCCGCCGGCTCGGAGTGCTCGTCGACCTTCTGCAAGGACGGCGTCTGCTGCAACAGCGCCTGCGACACGCCTTGCCATTCGTGCGCGACCGGCACGTGCAACGCCGTCACCCGCATGCCGGACCCACCCGAGTGCTACGGCACCAAGACGTGCAACGCGGCCGGCAAGTGCGGGTGAGCGAGGGCGCGCCTACGGAAGCGGGCTGAGGTCCGGTTCGACCCAGCCGCGGCGCGCGGCGGTGGAGAACAGCAAGGGACGTGAATAGTGGCGCGTCAGCACGTCGCGCGCGGCGAGCGGCCCGGCCAGCAGCGCGGCGACGGCGTCATCGAGCGGCTCGTCCGCCGAACGGCCGCGCAGGAATCCGCCGAGCAGCCGAACGTACGCGCCGGTGATCGTCTCGTGGTAGCCGCGCGTGTCGGAGTTGACGGTGCCGTGCGCGGCGTTGAGGGCGCGGATCCCGGCGCGCAGGCGCTCGAGCGCGGCGGCGGCACCGAATCGGGCGACGTGCCAGAGACCCACGATCAGGTGCGTCTCGTGCGTCCATTCCGTGGCGGGGATCGCAGCCGCCTGGAAGCGGGCGGCGAGATCGTCGATGTGACCGCGGGTACGCTGGGACAAGGGTTACCCGTGATAGCATCCCGGGCATGCGGCGTCTTTGGCTTGTAGCTGGTTGCTTCGTGTTGGCGGCGGCGTGCGGGGGCGGTAACGGCGGGGGCGGCGGCAAGTGCACCCCGGGACAGTCGACAGCCTGTGTCGGACCGGGGGCCTGCCAGGGCTACCAGGTCTGCGCGGCGAACGGAACCTTCGGCACCTGCATGTGCGGCGGCGGGACCGCGGGCACCACCGGGGGCGGCGGCACCACCGGAGCCGGCGGCAGCGCCGGCGCGAGCGG
>DATFXS010000699.1:0-4074 GCA_035315605.1 Polyangia bacterium | reverse complement strand
CGTGGGGGCGCGACGGCCGCTGGATGCACGGACCAGCCGGATCGCGCTGAACGTACGGCCCGACCTCGCCGCAGCCGCCGGTCAGCTGGGCGCCCAGCGCGATCACGGCCAGGATCACGCCCACCCGCACGCGCATCATGGCGATGAGTGGGATCTCGCGGCGAAGTTTCTCAGTCAGGCCGATCGCGCCGCGCGCCACCGCTTGTAGGCTTCGAGCCAGAGCTCGCCGGCCGGCGGCAGGCCGCTGATCCGCAAGTCTTCGATCGGCACCTGCAACTCCCTCGCGTCCTCTCGGAAGACGGCGTGAATGCGGGGCACGTGTGGATCGGCGTGCAGCTTGTCGAAGGTGGGACGCTGGCGCTGCAGCGCGGGGACGACGGTCAGGGTGAGGCCCGGCCAGAATCCCAGCACCTCCATCAGGTCGTCGCCGGGCTTCGGCGGCACCAGCGCCAGGCACTGCTCGACCGTCTCGACGATCGATCGCGAGCGGATGCGCGGCGGCGCCACGGTCTCCTCGAACGGCTTTCCGTCCGCCACGCCGATCCGGATCCGGCCGAGGTCCGAATGGAATTCGATCGCGCAGTCGGCGAGCGGCGCGTCGGCCAGGACGCGTTCGAACGCGACCAGCGACGACATCAACGCAGCGGTCGGTTCGGGAGCGCGGTAGGCGGGGCCGCTCGCGCCGCTGTAGGCGGTGAACGCGCAGCCGGTCTCGGTGTCCCGGATGCCGTAGCCTTCGAACCCCTCGTCGGCCTGCTCGGTCGGTCCGAACACCGACCAGAGACGGCCGAGGAACTCGCCCGGGTCGTCCGGTTGGCGCGGGCGCTTCTCGGGCGGCAGCCGATCCGTGATCTCGTCGCGGTTGAACGCCTTGCTGCCGCCCACATCCCGGTCCGCGCGGACGAAGCGCGCAGCGCGTCCTGGTCGATTGCTGTCGATGCCCCATCTTCGCCCAGGTCGGACCCGAATGTCCCGGACTACTCGCCGGGAGATCACCGGTTGACAGGGGGTCGGCGGGCGGGCGTATAACGCCGCCGATGGGCGATTCGGCGGCGCAGATTCCGGGGATCGGCTGGGAATCGCTGACGCTTTCGTTCGCGTCGCTGGGCGTCGTCTGCCTGGTCGCGTGGGGGACGCTGCGCCTCCTGGCCGGGCGCGGCGTCGGCAAGGCGTCGGGCGCGATCCGGGTCGTCGCGCGCTGTCCGCTCGAGCCGCGCCGGTCCGTGTTCGTGATCGAGACGGCCGGGCGCTGCTTCCTGGTCGGCGTCGGGGACGGCCCGATGGCGCTGCTGGCCGAGCTGGACGCGGACAAGCTGCCCCGGCCGTCCGAAGCGGCCGGATCGCGGTTCGCCGACGTTCTCGCGCGCGTGCTGGGCCGCGACCTCCGCGCCGGCAAGAGCGCGCCCGCCGACGCGCCCGTCAAACCGAGATGAAGAAGCTGGGGGTCGGCGTCGTGGTCGGGGGTGGGGCAGCGCTGGTGCCGGCGGCCGCCTTCGCGGCGGCGGCCCGCGCGCACGACGCCGGCGCGGCGGGCCTGGCGTCGCGCCCGCTGGTGTTGATCCTGGCGATGGCGGCGCTGTCGCTGATTCCGTTCGCGCTCTTGATGGTGACGTCGTTCGTGCGCATCTCGGTCGTCCTGTCGATCCTGCGCAGCGCGATCGGCACGCCGTCGGTGCCGCCCACCCAGGTGCTGACCGGCCTGGCGCTGGTGCTGACGATCGCGGTGATGGCGCCGACGGGGACGCGGATGTACGAGGCGATGGCGCCGGCGCTCGGGGCCGCGGCCGGCGCCGACATCACCAGCGGCGAGACCCTGTCGGCGCTCGGCGCCGCCGCCGACCGCGGCAAGGAGCCGCTGCGCGAGTTCATCCTGAAGCACACCGACCCGCGCGACCGGGCGTCGTTCCTGGCGGTGACGCTGAAGATGCGCGCGCCGGCCGAACGCGCCGCCATCAGCGACCGCGACTTCGGCGTCATCGTGCCCGCCTTCGTCACCTCCGAGCTGCGGCGCGCCTTCCAGATCGGCTTCTTGCTGTTCATCCCCTTCCTGGTCGTCGACATGGTGATCGCGAACCTCCTGCTCGCGCTCGGGATGCACATGCTGTCGCCGACGACGGTGTCGCTGCCCTTCAAGCTCCTGCTGTTCGTCATCGCCGACGGCTGGACGCTGGTGATCCGCGGCCTCCTGCAGAGCTACGCATGACATCTTCCTCGACGACGCTGGTGCTGAACGCGATCCGCGAAGGGCTGCTGCTCGTGCTGTTGCTGTCCGCGCCGCCGCTGATCGCCAGCATGGTGACCGGCTTCGTCATCGGCCTTTTCCAGGCGGCCACGCAGATTCAGGATCAGACGCTGGCGTTCGTCCCCAAGCTGGTCATCGTGCTGGTCGTGCTGGTCGCGATGGGCCCGGCGCTCGGATCGTCGCTGGTGCGGTTCACGCAGGCGATGTTGCTGGCGATCCCGTCGCTGCGCTGATCGCCATGCCGCCGTCGGGCCTGCTCGGCATCGTCGTCGCGACCGCGCTGGGCGCGGCGCGCCTTCTGCCCGTGCTCTGGCTGGTGTCGCCGCTTGGCGGCCCGCGCCTGCCCGCCACCGTGCGCGTCGGCTTCGCGGTGCTGCTGGCGCTGGTGGCTTCGCCGGCGCTGGCCGCGACCGCCGGCGCCGACGCGCTGGCGGAGGTGTCGGCGCCGCGGTTCGTGCTGCTGCTGGGGCGCGAGATCGTGGTCGGCTTTTGCCTGGCCCTGGTCGCCGCCGCCGCGTTTCGGGCGGCCGAGGTCGCCGGTCGCCTCGGCGACACGCTCCGCGGCGCCAACGTCGCGGAGATCCTGGTGCCGACCGCCGACGAACGGGCCAGCCCCCTCGGTGTCCTGTACGTCCTGCTGGCAACCGTCGTCTTTCTGCAGATCGGCGGCGTGCCGCGGCTGGTCGAGGCCCTGCTCTCCAGCTACCAGACGCTACCGATCGGGGGCGGTCTCGGCGAGCCGGCCGCGCGTCGGGTGGGGCTGGTCGTCGTCGCCGCGTCGGCCAAGCTGATCGCGTCCGGGCTGGCCCTGGCCGCGCCGGTGGTGGTGGCCATGTGGCTGACCGACCTGGCCCTCGGCCTGATCGCGCGCGCCGCGCCCTCGGTGCCGGTCTATTTCGTCGGCCTTCCGCTGAAGGGCCTGTTGGCCACAGGCGTCGTCCTGCTCGGTCTCGCAATGTTACAAAGCGCGCTCGCGGGAGGCTTTGCGTCGTGGATGCAACTGTTTTCACAAGCGGTGGCCGCTTTCCGCCGATGACGTTAGGATCAGGCAAATGCGTACGGCCCCGGCGCTACTTGTGTGCGCGCTGGCGGCCCTGTCGACGGCCGGTTGTGGCGACGTCGATGCGGGCAGCCAGCCGTTTCCGGGGACGATCCTCTATCAGGATTCGATGGGCGCCTTCGAGTTCCGCCTGCTCGAGCCGCCCTGGATCCCGCCGTTCGTCGTCACCTACCTCGGCGTATCCGAGACGTTTTCGATCGTGCCGCCTCCGGATGCGACTGTCACGACCGATCCGACCACCCTGCTGAACGAGGCGTTCTACAGCCTGCAGCTCTCGAAGGTGACGGGCGATCCGGCGTCGGCGATGGCGATGGTGGTCGGGACCATTCCGGGGGGCGGCACCGGCGTTCCGGCGAACGACGTCGAGACCGCCGCCGGCAGCAGCGGCGTCGAGATGGCGTGGCAGGAATCGACCACCGTGTACCACCGCGACGCGTTTCTCGCCGGCAGCGGGACGCCGACCTTCCGCCTGCACTTCACGTCGGTCGATCCGATCGACGACGACGACATGGTCAGCCAGATGATCAACAGCTTCAGGGCCAAATGACGACGGCCAGGCTGAGGACCGCCGCGCTTGCCGTCGTCGCGTCCGCGCTCGCGGGCGCCACGCCCGGGCGCGCGCAGACCCAGCCTCCGCCGTTCGGCCAGGGCGGCCCGATGGCGCCACCCGCGCCCAGCCCGGCCCGGCCGCCGGCGCCGCCCGCCCCGGCGCAGGCATCGAAACCAGACGCGCGGCCGCCTGCGCCGGTCCCGAGGGACGACGAGATCGACG
>DATFXS010000698.1:0-2905 GCA_035315605.1 Polyangia bacterium | reverse complement strand
CGACGGACGGCTGCTGCGGCATCACGGACGCCACGGGCAGCACGCTCTGCACCGCGGTCTCCGTCTGCATCCGCGGCGGCAGCTGCAACAACGCGGGTGACACCACGAACTGCTTCTGCGGCACGAACGCAGGGACGTGCGATCAGGCGGGTGCGGCGAACGGGCCGTGCGTTGCGCAGATCACCGCGGCCGCGGGACGCAACATCTCGACCGGGACCACGGACTCGCCGACTGCGGCGCAGGTGCTGGCTCGCTTCGGCGACCCGAACTTCGCGCTGGGCCGGATCATCAACATCGAAGCGGTGGCGGGTGCCTTCTGTCCGGCGGAGTGCGGCTTCTAAGATCGCACACGTTCGAACAAGGCTGAGGTAGTGAGCGACGGGCGTCGGCCGCAAAGGCCGGCGCCCGTTTCTTTTTGTGAAGGCGTCACACACTTGTTTCACACGAGCCATCCCAGTCTGGTTCCCTACGACGCGATGACCTCTGCACGCACGATGGTCAGGCGCCGCCGGTCTGCCTGGATAACGAGCTGCTTCATCGGCGGCCTCGCGGTGCTGGCGCTGGCCTCCGGATGCAACAAGGCACGCCGGAGCTATCCGACGATCTCGGCGGTCAATCCCGACGGCGGAAACGTGAACGTGCGCGGCACGTACAATCACTGCCCGCAGGTCTTCTATTCGGCCAGCCCCACCCACGCGGCGGTCGGCCAGACGATCTCTTTGATGGCGTCGGCGTCCGACTCGGACGGCGACCCGCTCACTTATTCGTGGACCGCCGACGGTGGAACGATCGACGATCCCAAGGCGCCGAAGACGCTGTTCCACTGCACGACGCGCGGCGCTTTCATGATCACGCTGACGGTCTCCGACGGGCTGTGCCCGTCGATGACGTCCGGCCAGGTCCTCTGCCAGTCCGAGGATGCGGGCGCGCCGGACGACGGTGGCGCCGCGGGCGCTGGCGGTGCAGCGGGGACGGGCGGCGCGGCGGGTGTCGGCGGATCGACCGGCACGGCCGGCACGACGGGGAGCGGCGGCACCACGGGCGCGGGCGGCTCCGCGGCCGGATCGATCGGCACCGGCACGGGTGGCTCTGTCGGTGCCGGCGGCACGACCGGAACCGGCGGCGCGGGCGCCGGAGGCACGGGCGGCGGCGCTTGCATCGAGACGAATCCGCCCCCGGCGCTGGTCGCCTCTTGCACAACCTGCCTGGCGGCGAACGCCAGCCCGATGACGGACGGCTGTTGCGGCATCCAGACCGGGGATCCGACCGGATACACGCTCTGCCAGGCGGCTTCGGCCTGCATCCGCGGCAACATGTGCAACAACCTGGGCGATACGACGTCCTGCTACTGCGGCACGCACGCGGCGACGTGCGACACCAATGGACAACCGAACGGCCCCTGCGTCAGCGAGATCAGCGCGGCCGCGGGGCGCAACATCAACACGCACGCGACCGACACACCGACCGCGGCGCAGGTCGAGGCCCGCTACGGCGATCCGAGCTTCGCCATCGGCCGCGCGGTGAACATCCAGAACGTCGCAGGCGCCTTCTGTACGACCGAGTGTGGCTACGACCAATGAACCAACAAGGAATCGAAATGCTCTCTGCGGGACATCGAATTCGTCATCTCGTCGCGTTCACGATCGCGGCGGTCGCGTTGGTATCGGGCGCGTGCAAACGCCGGGAGGCATCGGTCTCCACCGCCGCCAGCAACAGCGACTTTCCGGCCGGCTGCCTCGAGACCAACCCGGGGCCGCAGGTCGCGGACGCGTGCATGGCCTGTCTCAAGAAGAACAAGATCGACGGCCCGATCAACGACGGCTGCTGCGGCATCAAGGATGCGGTCGGGCAGCAGCTCTGTCAGACGGTGTCGACCTGCATGCGCGCGGGAGGGCCGCCCGTCGGACGCTGTAACCTCTCGGGCGATACGACCACCTGCTTCTGCGGGAAGCACGCGGGGGATTGCGACATACCGGGGAAGGCCGACGGCCCGTGCGTCGCGCAGATCACCGCCGCGGCCGGGCGCAACATCGAGACGCACACGACGGACACGCCGACCGCGGCGCAGATCCTGGACCGGTATGGCCAGGTGAAGTTCGCCCTCGGGCGCGCCTCGAACATCGCCGCGATCGCCGGCGCGTTCTGCAAAGCCGACTGCGGACTGGGAATGTGATCGCCAGGCTCGAATCGACGAGGCCGGTGCGCTGGTGGCGGGCGCGCCCGGGTCCGTTTCGCTTTCTGGTCCGGGCCGCCCTGCTGATGGGGTTGTTCTATTCCGTCCTCTACTATCCGTACGGCGAAAGCAGCCTTCCCGCGCGCCTTCTCTACGGCTATCTCGCCCTGCTCGCGCGCGTCTCGGGCGGCTGCGTGTCGCTGTTCGACGCGAGCGCCAGCGTGAACGGCCTCTTCATCCTCGGCCGTCAGCCGCTGCAGATCGTCCTCGACTGCGCCGCGCTCGACGCCCTGGCCCTGTTCGCCGCCGCGGTGCTGGCGTTCCCGGCTCCGGCGCGGGCGAAGCTGATCGGGTTCGTCACGGGCGGCGCGATCATCTGGGTGTTCAACGTGTTGCGGATCGTTCTTCTGTACGTCGCGGGCGCCCGCTGGCCGCGGCTATTCGACATCCTGCACGAGGACGTCATGGCCCTCTTGCTGGTTTTGGTATCGGTCGGCTGCTTTGCCGTCTGGGCGGCGCTCTCTCGGGGCGGCTCTCGCGAGCCGAACCTGCATGCCTCCTCTGCGGCTTGACCGTCGGCAAGCCGCGGCGCGCGCGGCCGCCTTCCTCGTCTTGCTGGCGGTTGCCGGCTGGCCCTGGCCGGCGGTACGACGCGGGTTCGCCACCGCCTACTGCGCGACCGTCGGCGCGGCCCTGCCCCTCGTCGGCTTTCGCGGCGGAACGGCGCGCGCG
>DATFXS010000697.1:0-12708 GCA_035315605.1 Polyangia bacterium | reverse complement strand
AGCGGCGCATCGGGCGCAACCGGAACCGGCGGCGCAGCGGGCGCGGGGCGCGGCGGCGCGACCGGAACGGGCGGCAGTGGCGGCAGCGGCGGCGCGGCGGGACGGGGCGGCGGCGGTGGCACCGCGGGCGGCGGCACGGGCGGAACCGGCGGCAGCGTCTCGGGGCCGCTGCCGGCGTTCCCGGGCGCCGACGGAGCCGCGGCGCGCATCACCGGCGGCCGCCGCGGCGCGGTCTATCACGTCACGAAGCTGGACACCGACTACAACGACACGGCGCCGGGGACATTGCGCTACGGCCTGACGATGCTGACCGGACCGCGCACGATCGTGTTCGACGTCAGCGGCGTCATCCACCTGGGGCGCCCGGCCGTCTCGGGCTGGGACGCGAACGGAAACGGCTGGGACACGCAATCACGCCTCACCGTTCCGTCGGATACGACGATCGCCGGCCAGACCGCGCCCGGGCCGATCATCATCATGGGCGGTACGGTCAAGCCGAGCGGCGACAACATCATCATCCGCAACGTCACCTTCGCCGTCGGTTACGGCAACCGCAGCTTCGACGAGCCCGGCAAGCCGCCCGCGGCCGGCGACTTCCCCGATTCGTACGTGTACGACGCGCTCGACATCAGCGGCACGAACGTGATGGTCGACCACATCACGGCGATCTACGGCACCGACGAGACCGTCTCGATGAACGAGCTCGCGAACAACGTCACCGTCCAGTTCTGCACGATCGCCCAGGGACAGAACTACCCACAGGTCGACGCCGAGGCGTCCAGCCTGACGTACACGGGGCACGCCCTCGGCTCGCTGCTGCAGGCCGGATCGAATTCGAAGATCAGCGTGCTGCACAACCTGTACGCGCACCTCAAGGGGCGGCTGCCGCGCGTCGGCACCGAGGCGGCCAAGCTGACGACGGCCGGCGTCGGCGCGTACAACGACTTCCGCAACAACGTCTTCTACAACTGGCTCGGCACGGCGGGGACGGGCGCGTCCGGCCAGGCGAGCCAGAACAACTTCGTCGGCAACTTCTATCTGGCCGGGCCGGGCGGCGACAATCCGGTCGGCGGCACCAGCACGGATATCACGACGTCATCGGGCGGCACGTCGGTGTTCAACGGCAGCGACACGACGAACACGAAGGTCTATCAGTCGGGCAACGTCAAGGACGTCAACAAGGACGGCGACGCGCTGGACGGGACCGCGCTGACCAACAGCGACTTCGGATCGTCCAGCTTCCAGTCCGCCGCCTACACGCAGACGCCGTACTACGGCGCGACGGACGACGCGGCGACCGCCTACACGCGCGTCCTCGACTACGCCGGCGCCCGCTGGTGGAGCCGCGCCGCGGTCGATGCGCGCCTGATCAGCGAGACGCGCGCCGGAACGGGGAAGATCGTGGCCTGGGCCGACGATCCCTTCAACGCGAGCACGTCGGAAGGGACCGAATGGCGCGCGCTGGGGGCGACGCCGACGGTGTCGCGGCCGGCCGGGTACGACACCGACAACGACGGCATGCCCGACGCGTGGGAGACGGCTCACGGCTTCAACCCGAACGTCGCCGACGACGCGGGCGATGCGGACGGTGACGGCTACACGAACCTCGAGGAGTACCTGAACGAGGTCGCCGCCTGGCCCGCCACGGCGGAGCTGATCTTCGACGGCCGGCGGGGCGTGCGCTACGCCGAGATCGGCAACTGGCGCGTGCGCGGCGGATCGGCGACGGCGAACTGGCAGCCGAGCCGGTACGACACAGCCGTGATCGCGGGCGGGACCGCGGTCGTCGACGCCGCCGGCCAGCAGGCCGGGAGGCTGCGGGTCGCGGCGGCGCCGGGCCGCGCCGCGACGCCGGCGCTGGCGGTGACGGGCGGATGGCTCGAGGTCGCGGGCGCGCTGACGATCGGCGGGGGGCGAAGCGCGGGCGGCGGCGGGCGCGTGGCGCTGACCGGTGGTGCGCTCGACGTGGCGCGCCTGGAACGGGAACACGGGGCCGGGCGTTTCGCGTTCAGCGGCGGCACGCTGCGCGCCGACGTGGTCGCCTTCGATCTGGTCGACGAAGGTGGCGTCATCGCGCCGGGCCGGCGGACCGGCGTGGGGCGCACGCGATTCACGGCGAACCTGACCATCGATCGCGGCGCGCTGGCGATCGGCGTGACGGGAAGGGGCAGCGATACGGTCGACGTCGACGGCGCCGCGCGGCTCGGTGGCGCGTTGCAGGTCAGCGCGCGCGACGGGTTCGCGCCTCGGTCCGGGGACGCGTGGACGATCTTGCGCGCGCATCGCGGCGTCACGGGCCGCTTCACCAGCGTGACGTCGGGGTATCGCGTGGCGGTCGTCGGCGATCGTGTCGTGCTGACCTACGGCGTGCCGCGACGGAGCTAAACCTGATGCCGGTGCATCACCTCCGTCGGCGGCGGCTCGCGCTGCTGATCGGCTCGATCGCGTTCGCGCTGGTGACCGTCTCGTGCGGCAATTCGGGCGACTCGAGGGGCGGAGGCGTCGGCGGCGGTACGGGCGGAAGCGGTGGCTCGACGGGCACGGGCGGCGTCGCGGGCACGGGCGGCGCGGCCGGCACGGGCGGGGCCGGCATCGGCGGCGCGGCCGGGACGGGATCGGGCGGACTGTCTGGCGCGGGCGGCATAGCGGGTTCTGGCGGCGCGTCGGGCGAAGGCGGCGCTGCGGGCGCGGGCGGTAAAGGCGGCGCGGCCGGTGTCGCGGGCGGCTCGGGCCGCGGCGGCGCGTCGGGCGCGGGCGGCGGCGCAGGTGCGGGCGGCGGCGCAGGTGCGGGTGGCGGCGCAGGTGCGGGCGGCGCGGGGCGCGGCGGCGCATCGGGCACGGGCGGCGCTGCGGGCACGGGCGCAGCAGGGCGGGGCGGCACCACGGGAACGGGCGGCGCGGCCGGTTCGAATGCGACCGACGGCGGCTGGGATGCGCCGCCGCTCGGATCGATGGTCACCATTCACGTCGCGGGCGATTCGACCGCCGCGATCTTCCCGCCGACGGACGCCACCATGCGCGTCGGCTGGGCGGCGGTCCTGGATCCGCTCTTCGACAGCACCGTCACCGTCGACGACGCGGCGCTGTCCGGGCGCAGCACCAAGAGCTACATCGACGAGGGCGCGTGGGCGACGCTGCAGGCGAAGATCAACCCCGGCGACTACCTGATCGTCCAGTTCGCCCACAACGACGAGAAGACCGACGATCCGACGCGCTACACGGATCCCGCGACCACGTACCGCGACAACCTGCGGACGTTCGTCAGCGGCGCGCGCGCGCGCGGCGGTTTCCCGGTGCTGGCGACGTCGATCTGCCGGCGCCAGTTCAGCGGCACCACCGTCACGGGCACACACGGCGCGTACACGACCGCGATGTTCGCCGTCGGTCAGGAGACGAACACGCCGGTGCTCGACATGGAGACGCTGACCAAGAACTGGCTGATGGCGCTGGGGCCGACCAATTCGGTCCCGATGTTCGCGACCGGCGACAACACCCACCTGGTGATGCAGGGCGCGGTCGAGGTCGCGAAGCTGGCCGTCACGGGCATCCGCGCCCTCGGCCTGCCGATCGCGGCGCGCGCGCTGCCGTGATCGCGGCGCGCGTCCGTCGCTATCTCGTGAACAGGGTCAGATCCACCGAATCGCCCATCTTCTGATAGCCCGCCGGACCCGGGTGCAGTCCGTCCATCTGCGCCCAGGCGGCGTAGGCCGCCTGCAGCATGGGCGGATTCCCGCCGTCCGTCAGCGCGGCATCGAAATCGATGTAGCCGTCGAACGCCCCGCTCCGGATGTACGTGTTGACCTGCTGACGAACCATCTCGTGCGCCGCGGTGTAATAGCTGTTGCCGCCGAACGGCGTGATCGTCGCGCCGTAAATGAGCACGCCTTTGACGCGCGCCTGGCTGATCAACGAATCGTACGCGGCCTGCATGGACGCGAACGATGCGCCTCCACCGATGTCGTTGACGCCGTCGAACACGATCGCGTAGCGGACGCCGCTCTGCCCCAGCACGTCCCGCGCGAAGCGAGCTTGAGCCGCCGTGCCGCCCGTTCCGATCAGGTTGGTCGCGCCAATTCCCTGATTCATGGTCGACACGTTCGCCGTCGCGGAATTCGCCTGCACGCGTGCCGCCATGATGTCGGTCCAGCGGTTGTTCTTGTCGTTGTCCGTGCCCCGTCCGTCGGTGATGGAATCGCCGATCGCGACGATGCCCATGGCCGACGCGTCGGCCATGACGTCGATGCCCGAGATGTAGTACCAGTGCTGGAACGTCATCGCGGACGTCATGCTGGCCGCGGTCACGTTGGTGCTGGCGGTCTGGAGGTACGACGTCGTCCGCGATCCCGAGTGTCCGACGACGTTGGTCGGAACGCTCCCGAAGGCCGTCGTGATGGTGATGTTGCCCTGATTCGGGACGGTGAAGGCGATCGGATCGGACCAGGTCTCCTGTCCCTGCGCGATCGTCACGGAGGCGGATCCCGAGAAGGCCAGGGCCTTGTCGGTGGTGGTGTCGATGGTGCTGTCCACGGCGGGCGTCGCTCTGCACAGCGCGATGTGCGCCGACGAGATGGTGACCGGTCCGTTGCCGCCCAGATTCGAGAACAGCACGCGAATCTGGCTGCCGCCCAGCGACACGTGCGCCACCTGGCGAAGCACGCTGTTCGACAGCGACGCGGGAGGCTGGTTGCCCGAATCGTAATAGGGCGATGCGGTCCAGGTGCCGACCCATTTGGTCGTGGCCGTTCCGCCCGCGCCGGCCGTTCCCGCCGCGCCGGCCACACCTCCGGTCCCGCCGCTGCCGCCCGCCGAGGAGCCACCGCGGCCGCCCGCGCCCGCGGCGGAGCCGCCGCGACCACCCGCGCCCGCCGACGAGCCGCCCGAGCCGATCGTGCCGCCCGCGCCACCACCGGTCCCCGCGGCGCCGGTCGTGGCGGCCGTGCCGCCGCTGCCGGTTGTTCCGCCGCTGCCGGTGCTGCCGCCGCCGGACGAGCCGCTCGCCCCGGTGGTGCCCCCGCTGCCCGCCACGTCGCCGCCCGCGCCATTGCCGGCGCTGCCCGCTGCGCCCGTGCCGCCCGTGCCCGGGTTTCCACGGTTGCCCGACGATCCGCAGGCCAGCAGCCCGAAGCAGGATGCGCTGATCATCAACAGGAGCTTGCCCGGGTTCGCCATCGCTCGAAACTTTCTGGCTTTGATCGATGCCCTCATCTCATCACCGCGATCATCTTCAGAACGACTTGTTGAACATGCCGGCCGCATTCAGCAGCCCCAGCAGGTAGACCGACTCCTGGTAGTAGCGGTACGTCCCCGACTGCTGCTGGATGTTCCAGAGGTTGCTGACGTACATCGCCCGGTTGGACGTCGTCGACACCATGCCGCCCGCGGCCAGCGTCGCGGTCAGCGCCGTCGAGCCGCCGCCCGAGGGGTTCGTGCCGTCGACCGAGAACAGGCTCTGCGTGACGTTGCCGTTCTGGAGGTAGCTGCCGAAGAACGTGTGGTACTTCTCGATCTGCGTCTTCTCGCGGCTGTCGGCGGCGCCCCAGACGTAGTCGACTGCCATGTTCATCACGACGCGCCAGGCGTCGAACCCGAAGGTGTTGTGGCCGTCGTTCGGGTTCGCGGTCGTCGGCGCGCCCGCGAACGTCGCATAGTCGGGGTGCAACCCGGTCGTGGCGTTGGCCGAGCTGACGAAGAAGCCGCGGCTCGTGCTCGCGACCGACCGCCACTTCGCGGCGTCGGCCGACGGACCGCTGGCGGCGAACAGCTCGTAGAACGCCGGCAGGTGATAGCTCGGGTCGGTGAGGTTCGCCGACGCGCCCTGGGGATAGAAGACCGGCATGTTCTGGCTGGTGCTGATGATCGGCTGGCGGCCGTCGGACGCCGTCGCCGCGTTGTGCAGCAACGCGGTGGCGATGGTGTCGGCTTCAGCCTTGTAGTTGGTGGCGCCGGCGCTGCCCCATCGTTTGTCGGCCAGGTACAGCGCCGCCGCGAAGTACTGATCGCCGTCGGGGGCCGGCCCGGTGTTCGCGCTGAACGTGACGGTCCAGCTGGTGGTGCTGCTGCGGGCCACCTTGCCTTGCCAGATGAAGTAACCGCGCCAGGCGGTCAGGCTGCTGCTGGCGGGGTACTGCATGTACGTCTTCGCGAACTTCCACAGCCGGTCGAACTGCGTCTGCATGTTCATCTGCACGGCGATCATCATCCCGTACGACATCCCCTCGCTGCGGACATCGTCCGAGTCGGCCGCCCAGATGAACCCCATCGACGAATCCTGCGGCAGCTCGTAGTAGCAGCGGTAGCCGCTGGCCGCGGTCGGCGTCGCGGATTCGTTCGTGCCGATGCCGAAGTAGCGGTTCACGGCGGTCGTCACCTTGGTGGAGATGTCCGCCGCCGTCTTGCCGAGCACGGACCCGAACACGCCGCCCGGCGTGGTCGTCGTCGTGCCGCCCGTGCCGGTGGTGCCTCCCGTTCCCGTGGTGCCCGCGCTTCCCGTGGTGCCGCCGGTCCCCGTGGTGCCGGCCGTCCCCGTGGTGCCTGCGGACCCGGGTCCGGTGTCCCCGGCCGTGCCGCTGCCCGCGGAGCCGGTGTCGGACGGGCGAGACCCACTGCTACACGACGCGACTCCGAGGGCGAGCGCCGCGCAGGCCGTCAGGCAGGCAAGCGTGCGGTGTTGAAACGTCATGCGAAAGGCGGCGCCGGCGAGAGGAGGGGAGGGGAAGCGCCGAAAAGCTGTTCGATGAGATTAATCTTTTCGGGACGTCTCGGCCAGCGCCATCCACCGGGCGACGTCGCGCGCCGTCGGATCGGAGCTGGCCTGCAAACGATCGCGCACCCGTCGCTGATCTCCGGGCGGCCGGTTCTGGCTCAACTTCAGCTTTCCTTCCAGGCGATCGACCGCGATCTCGAAGCCGACGATGCCGGTCAGCAGGTTGTCGACAAGATCCGCCGGCAGGGATTCCATCCGCCACGGCTCCGCGGCCGACCGCTCGTTCAGATCGACGAGCTCTTTCAGATGCCCGCGCGAATCGGAATGGTCGAGCGGCCTGACGCGACCGTAGGCGTGTACGACAACGTAGTTCCAGGTCGGCACGTTCTCGGATCCTTCGTACCAGGATGGCGAAACGTAACAGTGCGGGCCGTGGAAGATCGCCAGCATCTGTTCGCCGTCGCGGAGCGCCTTCGAATGGGGATTCGCGCGCGCGAAATGGCCGCGGATCTTGAGCGCCCCGGCGATCGCCGGTCCGTCGACCAGCACGGGGACGTGCGACGCATAAGGAACGCCGCCGGCGGCGGTCACGATGGCGGCGAGGCTGTTCTCGCGCATCACGGCCATCAAGATCTCGGGGCGCGTTTCCGTGAAGGGTGTGGGCAGGTACATTTTCGCCGCCCATGTTACGCGAGTTGGGGTTTACTCTCCGGATGTTCGGGCGCGCGATCGCAGCGGGCGTGATCGCCGCTGTCGTTTTCGGCGTGGCGGGCGCGACCGCCGTCGCCGCGGATCCGGGCGAGCGCGCCGAGGCGCTGCTGCTCGGAAGCGCGATCGATCGATTCGTCGCCAAGCAGCTGCCGTCGACGTTCGCGGTGCGCGGCGATCGCGACGCGGGCATCGGCGCCCAGGACGTGACGCTGGTCGACGCGCGCTTCTGCGGCCCCGGAAAAGATCCGGGCCGCGGCCGTTTCATCGGCGTGCTGCGCCCGGCGGAGACCGGCGGCCCGGCCCTGCCGGCGATCGAAGGGCGTGACTGCCGCGGCAAGCTCGAGGAGGCGGCGCGCCGGCTGGCCGCAGCGCCCGACGCCGGGTCGGTCGCCGTCGTCGAGCTCTGGGTCGACTGGGCGCCGTCGGAGCTTCGCGTCTCGATCGGCGACGTCGCCACCGCCGGCGAGGGCGGCCGCGCGCTCGGGCGCACGCTGGCACGCGCGAAGGCGGCCGGTCCGCTCGGGACCGCCGCCACCTCGGGGCTTCGCCTGGAGACGGAGCGCGGCTCGGCGCTCGATTTCGATCTCGCGCTCTCGTTCCCGAAGGGCGGCGAGGGCGTGCTGGCGACGCTGACGCCGTCGTGCGCGGGCTGCGTCCCGACCGCGGCGCGCGCGCCGCTGGTCATCCGGGCCGCGGCGCCGGCCGACAGCGACGGCGCCGTCGGCGCCACGCTCGCGCTCGCCAACCGCGTGGTGGCGCTGTTCAGCGCCGACGGTCCGCTGGAGCTGGCGCTGGACCGGGAGACCGTGGAGATCCGCGGCGTGCAGATCTCGGGCGGCGAGGGGACGCTGGCCGTGCGCGGGCGCGCGACCGCGCGAACGATCGCCGAGTCCGCGCTGGTGCGCCTGGAGTCCTCCGGCGCCGACCTGCGCCTCACCGACGTTCGCGCCGACCCCGAGCTGGAGGACTGCGGGGCGCTGTCGGGCGCCGCGTCTTTACGGTGCAACGTCCGCAACACGGCCCGGGGCCCGGCCGCTGCCGCGCTGGCCGCCGCGATGGCGTCACGCTATCGCGGCAAGCCGCTGCGGACGCTGGCGGTGCCGCCGCCGTTCTCGTTCGAGGTGGGCGGGCGCCGGCTGACGCTGCGGCTGACGCCGATGCGCGCCGCCGCCACGGGCGGCGCCGTCATCGTCCACGGCAAGGCCGACCTCGAATGATCCCGCGCCGAAGCTAGAAGCGGCCGACCAGACCCAGACCTTCGCCTTCCATTCCGATCTTCATCGGCAGGACGCCCACGGTGGCGAGGTCGTTCCGGACCAGCAAGTGCCTGGGGTACATGAGGCCCGCGATCAACATCGTGAGGCCAGCCGCCTGCGCCAGGCCGTCGAGGACCAAGAACTCGTTCGCTGTCGCGGCGCCGGAGCCGCTGGTCTCCGACATCTCCAGGAACGGGCCGAGCACGGGCAGGTACATCCACGCGGTCTTGTTGTCGCCGCCGTTCTCGCTGGCGATGTCCGCGCCCAGGGAGGCGATCATCGTGGAGATGATGTAGAGGACGCCGCCCACGACCGCGCCCGAGATCACCAGCCCTTTCCGGACGCGCGCTTCTTCGTGATAGCCGTACGGTATCGGTTCACCCGGCTCCCAGTCCTTGATGAAGCGCGGGCCGGACAGCGCCACGCTCTGCGGGACGTAGGTCGGCTGCGTCGTCTGCGACAGCGGCGCCACGTATTCGCCGTTGGGCGCGACCGCGGAAGCGGGCGGCTGCGGTCCGGGATTCATCGGCTGCACGTACTGTCCCTGCTGGTATCCGGGAGGCGGGTATCCGGGCGGCGCATAGCCGGGGGGCGGATAGCCGGCCGGCGGGTAGGGCGCCGGCTGCTGCTGGGGCTGGGGCGGAGGCATCTGGCCGTACGCACGGGTGGTCCCCGCCAGGAAGATCCCCCCGATCACGAGAGCGGCGACGAATTGGTTTGGCCTCATGGACTTCCCCTTCTGCAAATGCCGTGACAAGCATCGCGCCTGGCGACCGACCGACCAGCAACGCACGCGCGGGGCGAAAGTTCCGACGACCCGTGCCCCAAGTGACAGGAATTCAACGACATCCGTACACCAACCGCCACTACGATATCGCACCTCCCGACGCGTTGTCGACGTGCTTCGCGGCCGCCACGCCCCTGACAGCGATGTCGCGACCGTCAGCACCGTCGGTGCCGCGTCAGCGACGGCGGTTTTTCAGGGGGGCCACGCTTCGGGGCTCAGGGAGTTGAGCAGCATCTGCTGAAACCGATTGTCGTCGCGCCAGAAGTCGCCGCCCAGCACGCTGGTGATGCCGGCCCGCATCGGCTCGCCGTCGGTCCGCGGGAAGAACAGCCGTTGCACCAGCTCCAGGTGATAGAAGCGGTAGATGATCGCGGCGAAGGTGCGGTAGCCGATCTCCATGCGCGCGGCGTGCGCCGCGAGCAGCTCGGGATCGTCCTCGTTGCGGGCGCGCAGCGCCGCTGACAGTCGATCGGAGACGGATTCGGCGCCGAGCATCGCCAGCGACACGCCCGACGAGAATACCGGATCGAGAAAGCACGACGCGTCGCCGGCGCAGCCCCAGCGCCGCCCGTACGGTCGCCGGTTGCGGTAGCTGAAGTTGCGGATGATGCGCGGCGCGGTTCCGGCCGCTCCCGCGATCAGGCGCTGCGTGAGCGGCGACGCCGCGATCGCCCGTTCCAGCGTGTCGGGCGAGCTGACGGCGTTGCGGCTGACGATGCCGAGGCTGAGACGCCGGCCCGCCAGCGGGATCAGCCACATCCAGCCGTCCGGCACCATCAGCACCTTGATGTTGCCGGTGGCGGTCAATTCGTCGACGATCGCCGACTGCAGGCCGTCGTAGTGCCGGAAGACGGCGACGCAGCCGAAGCCCTTGAGCGGCTGCACGGTCCGCTGGGCGCGGGCCAGGAACGCGTCCTGTCCGGTGGCGTCGATCAGGAACCGCGCGCGGAAGGCGCCGCTGGCGGTGTCGACGCGGACCGCGTCGTCCTCGACGGTCATCGCGTCGGCCTTGATGCCGGTGCGCACGCGCGCGCCGCGCGCCTCCGCCTGCTGCAAGAGCAGCTGATCGAACTTCGAACGCTCGACCTGGTACGCGCTCTGCGGCGTGCCGTCGAGCGCCTCGGCGAAGGTGAAGGTCGCCGTGGCCCCGGTGCGCTCGTCGATGAACTCGGCGCCGTCCTTGCGCAGGAAGTTTCGGGCGTCGAGCGTGACGCCCAGCCGCGCGAAGATCGGCAGGTCGATCGGCAGCAGCGACTCGCCGATGTGGAAGCGCGGGAACACCTCCTTCTCCAGCACCAGCACGTCGTGGCCGTCGCGCGCCAGCAGGTTGGCGGCGGTGGAGCCGGCCGGCCCACCGCCGATGATCAGGACATCCGCGACGTTCATGCCCGACGAAAGACCAGCGATGTGTTGATGCCGCCGAACGCGAAGTTGTTGTTCATCGTGATCCGGAGGTCGCGCGCCTCGCTGGTCTCGCGCACATAGCGGAGCGGCGCGCAACGGGGATCGGGCTTGTCGAGGTTGCGGTTCGGTGCCAGGAAACCGTCGTTCATCATGGCCAGGCAGAAGGCCGACTCCAGCGCCCCGCAGGCGCCCAGCGTGTGGCCGGTGTGTCCCTTGGTGGAGCTGATCGGGACGCGGTCGCCGAACACCTGCAGGGTGGCCTGGCTCTCGGCGAGGTCGCCGATGTCCGTCGAGGTGGCGTGCGCGTTGATGTAGTCGACGTCCTCGGGCGCGACGCGCGCGTCGGCGAGCGCGTTCCGCATCGCGGCCGCCATCCCCTCGGGCGAGGGCTGCGTGACGTGCTGGCCGTCGCAGCTGGTGCCGAAGCCGATCACCTCGCCGTGAATGCGCGCGCCGCGCCGCCGGGCGCGCTCCGCTTCCTCGAGGACGAAGGTGCAGGCGCCCTCCGCCACCACCAGGCCGTCGCGATCGACGTCGAACGGACGCGATCCCGCGCCGGGCCGGTCGTTGTAATGGCGCGACGTCGCGTAGAGGATGTCGAAGACGGCGGCGTGCGTGAAGTGCATCTCCTCCGCGCCACCGCACAGCATGATGTCCAGCTCGCCGTCGCGGATCGCCTCGAAGCCGTAGCCGATCGCGTTGCTGCCGCTGGTGCAGGCGGCGCAGGTGGCGATGACGCGCCCCCGGATGCCGAAGAAGTGGGCCAGGTTGACGACGCAGGTGTTGCTCATGAACTTGAGGTAGCTGGTGGAGGGGATGCCCCGCAGGCCGTTGCGCGCGAACAGCGTCCGGCAGAACTCCTCCTGCGCCGTCGAGGATCCGTGTGTCGATCCGTAGGCGAGGCCGATGTCGGGGATCGAATGAAGGTCCTGCTCCAGCCCCGCGTCCTTCAGCGCCTGCTCGGTCGCGTACGTCGCCAGCAGCGCGACCCGCCCCATGCTGCGGACCTTCTTGCGCGGCCAGTCGCCGAACGGGACGTCCTTGGCCAGGCCGGCCAGGCGCGTCGCCAGCCCCTGGACGTCGGCCCACTCCGGCATGGCGACGATGCCGTGGCGGCCGTCGCGCAGCGCCGCCACGGCGGTCGGCAGATCGTGGCCGATCGGCGAGGCCAGCCCGATGCCGGTCACGACGACGCGTCTCTTGCCGCTTGCGCCCGTCGCGCCGCCGCCGCCCGCCGCGCTCACGCCAGACCTCCGTCGATCGTGATCACCTGACCGGTGATGTAGGCGGCGTCATCGCTGGCCAGGAAGCGGACCAGCTTCGCCACCTCGGACGGCAGCCCGAGGCGGCGCATCGGGATCAGCTTCGCCAGCTCGTCGGCGCCGGCCGCGGCCTGCTTGATCATGTCGGTGTCGATCAGGCCGGGCGCCACCGCGTTGACGGTGATGTTACGCTTCGCGACCTCCTTGGCGAGCGAGCGGGTGGCGCCGATCAGGCCCGCCTTGGCGGCCGAGTAGGCGACCTGGCCGCGATTTCCGACCAGCCCGGCCAGCGACGCGATGTTGACGATGCGGCCCCAGCGCCGGCGCACGAGCGGCATCACGAGCGGCCGGGTGACGTTGAAGAAGCCGTCCAGCGACGTGCGCGTCACCTGCTCCCAGTCCGCGGCTTCGATGGACGGGAACGGCTTGTCGCGGGCGACGCCGGCGTTGTTGACGATGATGTCGATGGCGCGATCGCCCTCGCACCAGAACGCGAGCGCCGCCGCGGTTTCGGCCCGATCCGCGACGTCGAAGGGCAGCAGCGTCGCCTCGCCGCCCGCCGCGACGATGGCGTCCTTGACCTCG
>DATFXS010000696.1:0-5336 GCA_035315605.1 Polyangia bacterium | reverse complement strand
GACTACCGCCTGACCAACGCGACGAAGCCGCGCTGCCTGGGCGTCGTCCAGCCGATCTCGATCCCGCAGGATCTGGCGGGCGCCACCGTGTGGGCGCAGTTCCGTTACCCCGCTGGCGGCAATTGCACCGCCGGTGTCCGCGCGTTCGTGAACCCGCTGCCGGCGCGAGCCATCCTCTGCCCGGACGGCACCCAGAAGGCGGCCGGCGGAACCTGCCGGCTGGCGCAGAACTCGTCGAACGGACGGTTCGACTGCGTCACGGACAGCACCCTCGGCGCAGGCACGGTCGGCGATCCGCGCATCTTCAACATGGCCCCGGTCAACTCGGCCGGTAACATGGCGTCGCTGCTGGACAGCTACCAGAACCCGAACTTCCCGGGCGTGAACAACATCCGCCGCTTCGCGCGCCGGTACTTCGGGCTCCACATGGTCCGGCCGGACAACTCGCAGTCGACCGCGACGACGACCAGCGCCTGCACGGCTGACAACGATACGCAGCAGATCGGCTGCCTCGTGAAGGCGAGCCCCTGCAGCATCGGCTACGCCGGTCGCGAGGCGTCGGACAGCGTCGCGCCGTTCCAGAACGTGGCGCTGAACATGGTCGGCATCAAGGCGACCCAGTCGACCATCGAGAACCTGGCCACGGGCGGCACGCCGGTCTACCCGATCGCCCGGAAGCTCTGGTTCAACTCGTTCCAGGATCCGAACATCGGGTTCGCGCAGCCGGCCCTGAGCGACGCGGAGCTGGCGCTGGCGAACTGCATGGGCCTCAGCGGCAACACGTCGATCGTCGATCCGATCATCCAGGCGCACAACTTCGTCGTTGTGCCGCCGAGCGTTCCTCGCCTCGTGACGAACTCGTCGGGCGGCGGCTGCCCGCTGCCGTAGCACGGACCGGCTAGACGGCGCCCGGCGCCGTCCCGCTTCGTCGATGGCGCGCCTCCTCCCCGGGGGCGCGCCATTTTTTTATTTTCGGCATGCGGTCGCCGGTCGTTGCGCGGCGCTTCCGGCCGGAGCAAGCTTGCCCGTCCTCGGAGCCATCATGGAGGACGTCGTATTTCTGCCTGCCGGCGCCGCCGATCTTCCGGCCGTGCGATCACTCTTGGAACGCTGCGAATTGCCGACGGAAGACCTGACGTCGGCGACGACCGCGTACCTTGTCCAGGCTCGCGCCGGCAACGCCATGGTCGGCACCGTCGGCCTCGAGATCTTCGGCGAGGTGGCGCTGCTCCGCTCGCTTGCGGTCGCGCCCGAACGGCGGGGGCGTGGCCTGGGGGGCGATCTGTGGATGCGCATCCTCGACGAGGCGAGCCGCCGCCAGGTTCGCCGCCTCTATCTCTTGACCACCACCGCCGAGCGCTGGTTCGCGCGTTTGGGCTTTCAACCCGTGGGCCGGGACTCGGTCCCCGACCCGATCCGCGGAACGACCGAGTTCGCCCTGCTCTGCCCCACCACCGCCGCGGTCATGGCGATGGATGTCGCCGCATCGGATCAGCGCGTCTTGTAGAGGGCCTGTCCGCGCTCGTCATCGGCCCACTGCCGGATTTTTTCGCGGATCGCGTCGCGCACGCCGATCGTCTGCCGCAGGCGCGCGTCGTCGGACCCCGTGAACGTCGACGGGTCGGCGAAGCTCCAGTTCAACCGGGTGGTGACGCCCGGGAAGACCGGACACCGCTCGGCCGAGGCGGCGTCGCACACGCTGATCACGTATTGAAAGCGGCTGCCATCCTTGAACAGCTGGAAGACCGACTGCGTTCCGTTCTGGCTGATGTCGATGCCGTCGTCGCGCATCGCCGCCACCGCGAGCGGATTGAGCGTGCCCGGCTCCAGCCCGGCGCTCTCCACCTCGAACCGATCGCCGGCAATCTGCTTGAGGTACGCGGCCGCCATCTGACTTCGCGCCGAGTTGTGAATACAGAGGAACAACACCCGCGTCTTCATCTGCGTCATGCCGCGCTCTCCTCATCTCTGGTGGTGTCGACGCGATCGGCGATCGACGAGGCGGCCGGCGTCAGCCACCGGAACAGGATCGTCGCGGCGGCGGCGCCCACTGCCTGCGCGACGATGAACCCGGGCGCGTCGGCTGGGCGGATGCCCGCGAACGTGTCAGAGGCGGCGCGCGCCAGCGTCACGGCCGGGTTCGCGAAGGACGTCGACGAAGTGAACCAGTACGCCGCCGTGATGAAAGCGGCGACCGCGAACGGCGCCGCGCTGGGGCGCGTCTGCGCGCACCCCTGAATGACGCAGACCAGCCCGAACGTCGCGACCAGCTCGCCCGTCAGCGGGCCGACGCCGGCGCGGATGTGGTGCGAGCCCGAGAACAGCGGCAACCCGAACATCACGTGCGCGAGCGCCACGCCCGCGAAGGCGCCGCCGAGCTGCGCGCCCACGTAGGGAACGGCGTCTCGCCAGGCCAACCGTCCCTGGCTCGCGTCCGCGATCGTCACGGCGGGGTTGAAGTGCGCGCCCGAAATCCCCCCAAACGTCAGGATGAGCGCGACCAGGCCGGCACCCGTCGCCAGTGTGTTGGCGAGCAAAGCGATGGCGACGTTCCCGCCGGCGAGCCGCTCGCCCATGATCCCGGACCCGACGACCGTCGCCAGAAGCAGCGCCGTACCGACCGCTTCGGCGGCGACGCGACGACCGAGGGAGTGGTGGCCCCCTGCCGTCACGGTCTTCGAGCGAACCCCTGCCGCCGGCCGATTCATGAGGCGCCTCGCCGGACGCGCGGCGGGCAGCATGCGGCGTCGGCACCGGCCGGTTGGTCAAGGCGGGTCTGCAACGTCTCGAGAGCCCGGACGATCCGGCCGCGCTCGCCGGGCGGCAGGCGCGCGTACACGTCCTCGAGCACATCGCGTTCCTCGCAGCGAAGTGTCTCCAGGGCACGCTTGCCCTTGGCGGTGATCCCGACACGAACGACGCGACCATCCTCGGCACTCCGCGACCGCAAGAGATAGCCGTTCCGTTCGAGCAGGGAGACGTTGCGGCTCATCGTGGAGAGATCGACCCGCAGCAACCCGGAGAGCGCGCCCATCGAGAGCTGGTCGGACGCGCCGAGGGCGCGCAGGGTCTGGAACTGTTCCAGCGTCAGCTCGCCGCAGCAGACCTCGGACGCCTGCCGGCGCGTGATCTCTCGCGCCACGTGCGACAGCAGCTCCGCGAAGCGACGTTCCTGCGCCAAAGCGACGGAATCCTAGCCAGCACCCGCCGGCGCTTCAAGGTATTTGTATAATGCAAAGGTTGTATCGTACAGGCTAAGGCGCCAGGCGGTCCGGCGCGCCGACTCGGCGGCGGAACCGAACGAACACCAGCAACGCGAGGAGCAGCGCCGCCCCGCCCATCACCCCCAGCCCGCGCGAGAACGACCGGCCGGGTCGCTCGACCCGGCTCATGCGTTCGATGTTCTCGGACGCCACGCCGGCCTTCTTGGCCCGCTCGAGCAGCTGTGCAGCCGCCGCGCCGTCGCCGCGCATGACCGCGAACGACCACTGGAAGACGATCGTCTTCGGGTCGTCGGGCGCCACCTTGGCGAGGACGGTGGTGCACGCCTGCATCGCCGCGGTGTCTTTCGTCTTGATCGCCGCCTGACAGCGAAGGTGGGCGGTTGTGACCGCGAGGTCGGGCTGCGTGTCGAGGTGGTCGAACACGGCTTTCAGCGCGCCCGTCTCGTCGTCCGAAAGATCGCCCGGCTTTGCCACCATCAGCCCGACGTAGCGCTGATAGTCCGCGACGTCCACTCCCGGGCGCTCGAGGGCGTACTTGCAGGCCCGCAGCGCGCGATCCCGATCGTGCGCGGTCTCGTAGGCGGCGCACAACATGCTCCAGCCCTTGGCCTGCTCCGGAATCGCAGCGGCCAGCGCGCGCAGGTACTTGATCGCGCTCTCCTGATCGTGCCTTTGCTGCGCGGCCTGCGCTCGGGCCAGGATGTCTTGCAGGTAATATCCGAATTCCAGCGGGTTCCCGGTGCGCTGGCTGGGCGTCGGAACGTTCGCTTCCGGATCCGCGTCGTTGATCTTGAACAGCGTGGATAGCTGACCTGGCACCATCACGGTCCCGGGCGGCACTTTCGTCTCCTCGGCGGACATCGAGATGCCTGGAGGAGACGGCTCCGCGTGAGCTCCCGCGTTCATGAACGCCGACGAGGCCGGCAACAACAGCAAGGCAAGGCTCCGGCGCATCGGCGTCCTATATCAAGCGCGGCGATCTCGCTTTATTACGATTCCGTTTCAGCATCGCTTCGGTTTTCTTCCACCGACACGCCGTGAGGCACGGCTGACCGAAATCCGGAGTGCGCGTTCGAAATCAGGAAGTTGTCGACGGCAAATTTGGTAGCGCGGCCGACAGATGAGCTGCGGCGCGATTCGCAAACCAGCGGATCGCCCACTGATTTTGACCGTAGGTATTTGTCACACCAGTTGGCTCGAACCTTGTAGGCAGGACGGGCGTGTTGAATTGGTCGGTGCCTGTGCGCAGACCGAGCTCGATGAATGTTCCACCCAGGAGGAATCGGACAATGATTCGCAAAGCAGCCTCGAAATTCTTCATTCTGGCGGCCGTGACGCTCGCGTCTGGTGCAGTCGCCGTCAACTGCTCGAAGAAGGCCGACGATGACGTCGGGTCCGTCGGCTTGGCGCTGACGCTTCCGGGCAGCGGCGCGACCATCAACACGGTCAACTACACAATCACTGGCAACGGCATCACGCCGATCATGGGGACGATCGACGTCTCGGCTCCCGGCACGACGACGGCCACGGCCCTCGTCAGCGGCCTGGCGCCCGGGATGTACAACGTCGCGATGACGGCGATGTCCAGCGACGGTCAGAACTGTATGGGCTCGACGCCGTTCACGGTCGTCGCAGGCCAGACGGCGATGGCGAACGTCGTGCTGCAGTGCACGCGGACGCGCACCACCGGCTCGGTCGCCATCGGCGGCCGCATCGACCAGTGCCCGTTCATCACCGGCGTCTCGGCCTCGCGGCTGCAGGCTCCCGTCGGCGGCTCGATCAACCTCGCCGTCGCCGCGACGGACTCGGACGGCGACCCCATCACCTACAGCTGGACGTCCTCGACGGCCGGCACCGGCGCGCTGGGACCCAACGCGGCGGCGACCACGTTCACCTGCAACGCGATCGGCACGACCAGCATCTCGATCGCGGTGTCTGACGGCATCTGCGGCGACAGCCTGATGAACGTCATCCCGATCAACTGCACCATGGGCACGCCGGGAACGGCGGGCACGGGTGGCAGCACGGGCGTTGGTGGAACCGGCGGCGGCGGAACGACTGGCACGGGCGGTGGTGGCACCGGCGGCGGCGGAACGACCGGCACGGGCGGTG
>DATFXS010000695.1:0-13852 GCA_035315605.1 Polyangia bacterium | reverse complement strand
CCGCGCCCGTCGTCCCGCCCGCGCCCGTCGTGCCTGCGGTGCCCGTCGTCCCCGCCGCGCCCGTCGTCCCGCCCGCGCCAGTCGTCCCCGCCGCACCCGTCGTTCCTGCCACGCCCGTGGTTCCCGCCGCACCCGTCGTCCCCGCCGCGCCTGTTGTCCCTCCCGCACCGGTCGTCCCCCCCGCACCGGTCGTTCCCGCCGCGCCCGTCGTCCCCGCGGCGCCCGTCACGCCCGCCGATCCGGAGGCGCCGCCCGCGCCACCCGCCTGGTTGCCTCCTTTGCCCGTCTCCGAGATCCCCCCGGTGCTTTCGGCGCATCCGGCGCCCAGCACGAGGGCCGTGATGAAGGCAACGACGGGCGTGGTGACAATTGACCGGAGAGAGTTCGACATGACGCACCTCCGTGGCGGGTAGGCAGGGGGTTCGTCCTGATGTCGCGATCGACCCGCGTCGATCACGAAATGGGTATGCTTGACGCAGATGGGGATCCTCGATCGGATCGCCGGCACGCTCGACGAGCTGACCGGCGACACGGACACGGCCGCGGCGACGGAGGTGATGCGCGCGCACGGTCTGGCCGAGGGCGGCGACCTCGACGGCGCCGAGACGGCGCTGCGGGCCGCAACGCAGCAATTCCCGCGCTACGCGCCCACGTACGTCGCGCTCGGCCAGCTGGCGGCCCGGCGTGAGAAGCTGGAGGAAGCGGTCACCGCGCTCGGGCGTGCGGTCGATCTGGACGGCGGCCGGGCGGAGCCGTGGTACGAGCTGGGCGACGCGCTGGCGCGCCTCGGGCGGACGGAGCCGGCGCGCGATGCCCTCCGGCGCGCGCTGACGCTGGGCCTGGAGCCGTGGTTCGTCGCGCGCGTCAACGCGGCGCTCGGCCGGGTCCACGCGCGGGCCGGGCAGTGGACGGCGGCGGCCCGGGCGCTGCGCAAGGCGCTCGATCTGGCAGGGCCGGGCGATGACGATCGCGGCATCGCGCTGGACTACGGGCGCGTGCTCGGCCAGCTGGGGGATCGCGAGGCGACGGAGTGGCTGACCCGCGCCGCCCGCGCCCCGGACGCGCGCAGCGAGGTGACGATCGAAGCCGCCGCCGCGACCACCGACGACGAACGGGCCGAGGCGCTGCTGCGCGAGGGGCTGGCGCGCTGGCCGGGCGATCGTTCGCTGCGCGCGGCGCTGGCGCGCCGGCTCGCGCGCGGCGGCCGCGTCGACGAGGCGATCGCGCTCGCCGAGGCGTGCGTCGCGGAGGCTCCCAACGACGTCGGTGGGCTGTCCGCGCTGCGCGACGGTTATGCGGCCGCCGGCCGCTGGAACGATGCGCTCCGCGTCGCCGCCGACGAGGCCCGCCTGGGCGCGCCCGCGCCGCTCGCCGTCCGCGTCACGCTCGCGCTCGGCGCCGAAGATCGCGCCGCGCTGGTCGCCCTTTCTGATCCCCTCTCCCCCGAGGGGGAGAGGGTTAGGGTGAGGGGGGCCGTCGATGACGACGCAACCTTGCGCGCCTCACTTGCGGCCGTCGCGGCCGGGCACGCGGGCGACGCCGACCTCGTGCGCCTCGGCCGCCTCGCGCCGAACGCCGCCGCGCGCGACTTCCTGGTGCGCGGGCCGCTGCCGCCACCGCCCGCCGGCCAGCTGGCCGGCCTTCTGACCTGGACGTACGACCTCTGTACGAACACGCCGCCGCTCGTCGGCCTGGCGGCCGCCGCCGGGCATGCCGCGGAGGCGCTGGACCGGCCGTTGCTCGTGGCGGTGATGGGCGAGTTCAACGCGGGCAAGTCGTCGTTCGTGAACGCGCTGTGCGGGGCGGAGGTCGCGCCGACCGGTGTCACGCCGACGACCGCGACCGTCAACGTGCTCCGCTACGGCGCAGAGCCCGCGGCGCGTGTCGTCGGTCACGACGGCGGGACGCGCCCGCTGCCGGCGGAAGACGTGGCGCGCTTCCTGACCCGGCTGCGCGCCGACGAGGCGCGCTCGATCCGACTGGTCGAGATCTTTCTCCCCGTGGAACCGCTCCGCCGCGTCGAGATCGTCGATACGCCGGGCCTGAATTCGATCCTGCCCGAGCACGAGCGCGTCACCCGCGATTTTCTGCAGGAGGCGGACGCGATCGTCTGGGTGTTCGCGATCGGGCAGGCCGCCAAGGCGACCGAGAAAGCGGCCCTCCAGCTGGCGCACGGCGCCGGCAAACGGGTGCTCGGGGTTCTCAACAAGGTCGATCGCGCCGACGCGTCCGACCTCGAGATCGTCGCGGGTCACGTGGCCCGCGAGCTCGGCGATCTGATCGAGACCATCGTCCCGTTCTCGGCGACGCGCGCCGCCGCCGCGCGCGCCGCGGGCAAGCCCGATCCGGCGTTGACGGCGCTGACGACGGCGCTCGACGAACGTTTCTTCACCCAGGCCCGCGCGCTCAAGCGGGCCACCGCGCTGTCGGCGTTGCGCCGGCTGCTCGCCTCCGCCCACGCGGCCGCGAACGCGGCGGCGCCGGCCCCCTACGACGCCGCCGCGGCGCGCGCCGCGCTGGCGCGGCTGGAGCAGTCGCTGGGCGGCGCGCTGGACGCCGAGCGGGTCGCGCTCCGCGCGCGCGTGGACGAGACCTACCGGCGCGCCGCGCTGGAGGTGCGCGAGTTCGTGCGCCCGCGCTCGTGGCTGTTCGGCGAGCACCGCGCGACCGCGGCCGACGAGGCCTTCCTGGCCGAGCTGCTCGAGGATTCCGTGGAGGACGCGCTGGCGCGCACGCGCGCGGCGCTGCGGGCGGCGCTGACGGACGCGGCGCCGCCCGGCGACGACCGGGCGATGACCACCACCATCGAGCAGGCGATCGATCGCGCCGTCGATCATTTTCTCGCCTACGCGCGGGGCGTGATCGACGGCGGTGCGGTCCCCGATTTCTTCCGCCACCAACTGCCGCGGCTGCGTCTAGAGGTCGGGGCGATCCGCGACGCGCTGGTGCGCCGCGCGCCCGATCCGGAACAGGCGCTGTTCGCGCCGCTGCGGCGCGAGCTGGACGCGCTGTTCGACGGCCTCGCCCGCGCGCTCGCCGACGCCGACACCGACGCCCGCACGCGCGCCGCGCTGTACGACGTGCGCCTCGCGCGCCCGGTCACCGCGCTGGCGGCGGCGCTCGACGCGCTGGAGAGCGGCGCGTAGCCGGTTAGCCGGCCAGCTGGAAACCGATCGTCACCGCGACGAACGCCAGCAGCGTGGCGGCGACGATGACGATCGCGTAGCGAAACTTGCTGGACTTCTCCCAGGTCTGCGTCAGGCGGACGCGCACGGACGGCCGCCGCGGCCGGTGGCCGTCGACGCTGATCCCCTCCTGGGCCAGCTCGGCGGCGATGGCCGGGTGCAGATCGCCCCCGTACGTCGACGACGCCTCGGCGCGCGCCGGCGGCGGCGGCGTGTAGGGCCTCGACGGCGCGCTCTGCGATGGCGTGCCGTGCGCGGACATGCTGTGCGAGGGCGTGCCGCGCGACAGCGGGCTGCTGGTCGACCGTTCCGCCTCGCGCGGCGACGGCTCGTCCGGATCGAACAGCCGCAGCTTGATGTGGCCGATCTGGATCAGATCGGCGTGGTACAGGCGGTATTCCTTCACGCGCGTGTTGTTGACCAGCACGCCGTTGACCGAACCGAGGTCGTTCACGAAGATGCCGTCGGGGCGGCGGGTGAACGAAGCGTGCTCGCGCGACACCTCGGCGGTGTCGACGCGGAACTCGCAGCGGCGGGTGCGGCCGAACATGTAGACGTGGTCGCGCTCCTCGAGCCGGAACGTGCGCGCGCTGCCGTCGATGCCGCCGACCGCGGTCAGGTAGGGCACCTGTTCCAGCGCCACAGCAGGCGCCGGGGCCTCGTGCTGCTGGCCGCGGACGAAGGTCTGCGTCGGATCGCTGACCGGCGCCGGCGCCCGCGCGGGTGACGCGTCCTCCGCTCTGGGGCTGCTCTTGCTCGGGGCCTCGACCTGTAGCTTCCCGGTGCTCCGCCCCGCGTCCTTCTTGGGACCATCGGCCTGCACCGGCGTCGGGATCCGCACTGGCGTCGGGATCCGCACTGGCGTCGGGATCCGCACCGGCGCTTCGATCTGGATCTTCCCGGTGATCTTGCCGGTGTCCCGGGCCGGCGCCTCGACCTGCACCTTGCCCGTGACCCGGCCCCGCACCGGAGAATCGAAGATCACCCGGACCTCGGCGAACCGAAGCTGCATCCCGGCCCGCAGGATGCATTTGGCGCCCGGCTTCAGCCGCTCGTCGCCGACGAAGGTGCCGTTCGTGCTGCCGAGGTCCTCGAGCAGCCAGTGCTCGCCGTTCTGATCGCCGTCGTTCGCCCGCACGAGCCGCGCGTGCACGCCCGACAGCCGCGGAAACGGCAGCGACAGCTCCAGGTCGGAGCGCCGGCCGATCCGGATCTGGGCGATCGCGTCGCCGAACTCGACCGTCCGTTCGCCGGCGGGCATCTCGTTCGGGTGGCGCGAAGCCGGCGGAATGACTTGCAATCTCAGCGGCATTCGGGGGCCGGCCATTTTACCCCAGATGCGCCGAGCCGTCGCGCCGGCAACGCCCTATCTTCGCTGGCAGCCGGGGCAGAAGAACGTCGCCCGCCCGCCGTCGACGCGGCGCTTAATGATCGTTCCGCAGCGCGAGCACGGCTCGCCGGCGCGCCCGTAGACGAGCAACGCGGCCGCGTTGTCGCCGCTCTGCCCGTCGGCGTCGACGTAGTCGCGCAGGGTCGTTCCACGACGCGCGATCCCCCCGTCCAGCGCGGCCCGGATCCCGGCCAGCAGCGCGGGTGCGCGCGATCGCGTCCGGCCCGCTCGGGCGGCCGGATGGACCCCCGCGCGGAACAGCGCCTCGGCGACGTAGATATTGCCGAGGCCGGCGACGCGGCGCTGGTCCATCAGGAACGCTTTGATCGTAGCGCGGACGCCGGTCAGCGACGCGGCCAGCGCGGGCGCGTCGAGCGCCGTCAACGGATCGGGCCCGAGCTGCGCGAGGGCCGGTGACGTGGCGAAGGGCCGGCCCGGCTGCACCCAGCCGAAGCGGCGGGCGTCGGCGAAGCGCAGCTCGTCACCGCCGTCCAGGCGAAACGCGACGTGGGTGTGCGGCGCGCGCGGCGCGGCGGCGGCCTCCACGCGCAAGCGCCCCGTCATGCCGAGGTGGATCAGCACGCCCGTGTCCGGCGAGGTGCCGACGTCGATCAGGATGAACTTGCCGACACGGCGGACGCCGGTGATCGCGCGACCGACGGCGACCGCGCGCAGGCCGGCGAGGTCGACCTTGCGGCGGAGGTGCAGGCGCTTGCCGCTCCCCCAGATCGATTCGACGCGCCGGCCGCGCAGCCGCGGCCCGAGGCCGCGCACGATGGTTTCAACTTCGGGCAGCTCGGGCATGTTCGTCCAGCGCGTCGGCGAGGCGCGCGAAGTCCGCGACGGAAAGCTGCTCCGCGCGTTTGGTGCCGGCGATCCCGCTCACCGCCAGCGCGGCGCTGACGGCTTCTTCGCCGAACTGCGCGCCCAGCGCGCCGCGCAGCATCTTGCGCCGGGTCGCGAACGCCTGCTTCACGACGGCCTCGAACAGGGCCGCATCGCGCACGGGCGCGAGCGGCGCAGCCCGCGGCACCAGGCTGACGACCGACGAGATCACCGATGGCGCGGGGTGAAAGGACCCGGGACGCACGTGGAACAAGATCTTGGCCTCGGCGTGCTGCGCGATCGCGACGGTGAGCCGGCCGTAGGTGCGGCTGCCCGGCGGGGCGACGATCCGCTGGGCCATCTCGCGCTGCACCATCACGATCGCGCGCGCGATGGCGCCGTGCGCGCCCGCCTCGACCAGCGCCAGCACGAGCGCGCTCGAGATCTGATACGGCAGGTTGCCGACGGCGATCACCGGCCGCCCGGCGGCCCGGCTGGCGGCTGCGAAATCGAACGCGAGCGCGTCGGCGCCGACGATCTCGACGCGCGCGTCGCCGCCCAGCTCGGCGGCCAGCACGCGCTGCATGTCGGGATCGCGCTCGATCGCCAGGATCCGCCGGGGCGGCGGCGCCGCCTGCGCCAGCGCCGCCGTCAACGTCCCGAGGCCGGCGCCGATCTCGACGACGACGTCGTCCGCCGACGCGCCGACCGCCGCGACGATGCGCCCCAGCGCGGCGCGGTCATGCAGGAAGTTCTGGCCCCAGGACTTCTTCGCGGCGAGCCCGTGCCGCGCGAGGACGCGCCGCGGATCGACGGTCTCGATCGCCATTAGAACCCTCTGAGGGTTCCCATCATAATGGCAGTCCCGGATCGACCGACAGGTCCAGGCCCGCCCGGGCGCCGCGCTGGAAAAGCTGGGTGCCAGCCGCCGCGATCATCGCCGCGTTGTCGGTGCAGTACTTGGGCGGCGGAATGTGCAGCGCGAAGCCGTCCTCGGCCGCCGCCGACGCGAGCGCCGCGCGCAGGCCGCGGTTCGCGGCGACGCCGCCGCAGACGATCAGGCTGCGCAGCCCCTCGCGGGCGAGCGCGCGCCGCGACTTGCGCACCAGCACATCGACGACGGCGGCCTGGAAGCTCGCGCAAAAGTCGTTCATCGCCTGTCCCTGCGGCAGCCCGCCGCGCGCCAGCAGCGTCGCCACCGCGGTCTTCAGCCCCGAGAAGCTGAAGTCGAGATCGTCGCGTCCGGGCAGCGCGCGCGGCAGCGCGACGGCGTGCGCGTCGCCGGTCGCGGCCAGCTTGTCGATCACGACGCCGCCGGGATACCCGAGGCCCAGCAGCTTGCCGACCTTGTCGAACGCCTCGCCCGAGGCGTCGTCGCGCGTCGCCCCGAGCAGGCGCGTCTGGCCCGGCCCGTCGATCCGGATGAGCGCGGTGTGCCCGCCCGACACCAGCAGGGCCAGGTGCGGATAAGTCGGCGGCGCCGCGTCGCCGTGCTCGAGGTACACGGCCGCCAGGTGACCGGCCAGATGGTTCACGGCGACCAGCGGCTTGCCGAGCGCGAACGCCAGCGCCTTCGCCGTCTCGACGCCGACCAGCAGCGCGCCCACCAGGCCCGGGCCGGCCGTGACGGCGATGGCGTCCAGGTCGCCGAAGCGCGCCCCCGCGTCGGCGACGGCGCGTTCGATGACGGGCACGATGGTCGCGACGTGCTGGCGCGAGGCGACCTCGGGCACGACGCCGCCGTAAGGCGCGTGGGTCGCGATCTGCGAGGCGACCACGTTGGCGCGCACGCGGCGCCCGTCCTCGACGACGGCGGCTGCCGTCTCGTCGCACGAGGTTTCGACGCCTAGGACGAGCATGGCCGGACGATCGCCGCGTTCGTCACAGCTTGGCGGGCAGCCGGCTGATGATCGCGCGCAGATCGGCGGCGTACGATCCCTTCGGCTCGAGCTCGAGGTAACGCTGGTAGGCGCGCCGCGCGTCGTCGACGTCGCCGTCTTCCTGCTGGACGCCGCCGATGATCACGTACGCGTCGGCGAGCTTCGGGTTCAGCTTCACGGCGCGCTCGGCGGCCGCCAGCGCCTCGTGGCGCTTGTTGCGATTGAAGAGCGCATGCGCCAGCAACGCGTGCGCCTCGGCGGAGTCGGGATTCGCGTCGCGCGCGGCGACGCACGCCGCCTCGGCATCCTTCATTCGCTTCTGCTCGAAGGCCATGCGGCAGACGTAGAGCAACGGCCGCGCCTCGCTCACACGCTCGCGCGCCAACCGCGGATCGGCCGCGCGCTCCTCGGCGTCCTCGCGCGCCGCCGTGGGAGCAACCGGCGGGGACGCCGTCTTGTGCGCGCCGAGGACCTGCGGCTGCGCGGGCGTTGGCGCGGGCGCCGGCTTGACCTCGGGGGCCGGCGACGGCGTGTCGTTCATCGGCGCGATCACGGGCGCCACCGTCGGCGCGGGCGTCGTGGATGACGCCTGACCTTCCGCTCGTCCTTCTTCGGCGCGCTTGCCTTCGAGCGACGGTCGCCGCGTGTTGATGCGAACCGCGACGAACGCCAGGATGATCACGGCGAGACTGCCACCCACCACCGCTAGCACCTTGCGGCCGCGCGAGGACATGCCCAGCTCGTCCTCCGCCACGGACTTCGAGAAGACGTCCTCACGTCCGTCGTCGACCTTGATCGTTCGGCTGGGAACCGGCTTGGACGCCTCGCGCGCCACCGCCTTCGCGCTGGCGTCTGACTTCCGCCCGGCCTCCGCCTGCGTCGCCGCGATCGGCGGCGGCTCGTCGAGCGCCCGCGCGCTGCCAGGCGGCGTCGCCGTCGACTTGCGCACGTACGCCTTGCCGGAATCCTCGCGCAGCTTCCCGATCGGCGCCTCCGCCGGAAACGGCTGCGCCTGCGACGGCCGGATCGGCGGCAGCGGCAGCGACGGCCGGGCCGGCGGCAGCGTGCGGTGAATGTGGATCTCGCCCGACGCGCTCCGGGGCTGCGTGTTGCGGGGCTCGCTCGACCAGCCGTAGGGACGTTCGACCACCGGCGCGGGCGGCGCCGGCGCGGCCGCCACCGGCGGCGCGGCCTCGGGCAGGCGAACGGCGCCGGACGCGTCCTCGACCGACTGGATGTCCGCCGTCGAGATCGCGATCGCCGGCCGCGACACCTCGCTGGCGGCGGCCATTCCCGGCTCGGTCGTCTTGGCCGTCCCCATCCCGCGCTCGGTCGCTTTCGTGCCGACCCCGGGCAGCGTGATCGGTTTCAGCTTCTTTCCGTTGCCCGTCACCGACGGAGCCGACTCCATCAGCGCCTCCAGCGGCACCTCGGGAATGCCGTCGCTCGGCATGTCGTTCAGCGGTTCGGCCGGCGCGGCCCCCTCCGCCTGCAGGCGATCGGTGAAGCGCACGCGCATGTCGTCGTCGAGCGCCTCGCGTCCGCTTTCCAGCGGTTCCATTGGCGCCGTCCGGCGCCCGTGCACGCCGACGCCCGCTTCCGGCCCTGCGCCGAACAGATCCCGCTCTTGCCGCAGCGGCGAGCGGAACGGTCCGGCGGCGTCGGACAGCCAGCCCTCCATGTCCGCGCTGACGGTCTCCTCGTCCTCGACGGGAACGCGAATGTCGTGGACGATCCGCTCGCGATAGAGCTTTCCGATCGCCGCCACCGCGTCGAGATCGGGCAGCCCGCAGTCATCGATCACCTGCAGGAACGTCCGCACGCCGTCGAACAGCCGCAGGATCCGGTTCACCTCGTCGGGGATGTCGGCGAGCCGCTCGGCGAGGAGCCGGTAGTCGACCTCGAAGATGGTCTCGAGCGCCGGCACGCCCGCCAGCAGGCGGCGCCATTCGTCCACGCGGCGCAACGCCTCCATCAGGAGATCGTGCGGCGCCATCTCGATCGTGTCTTTGCGCCGGATGCTCTTCCACTCGACCGCCAGGCTGCCCGACGACCAGCAGAACAACCGGTAGACGGCGTCGCGCCCCGACAGCCGTCCCACCTCGGCGTCGACGACACGGCCCTGGCGGAAGTAGATCTCGCCGCGCGCGCCTTCGCCGCCGATCACGATCGCGACGCCCGACTTCTGGTTGGCGGCGATGGCGCGCACCAGGTCGACGAGCGGCACGTCCTCGACGGTGCTGGCGAAGCGCGCGTTGTCGTGCGCCGACAGCTCCAGCCGCTCGCGATCGCGCCGCTGCAAGAGCGCCCGCGATCGGGCCACCACTTCTTGCACGTAGATCGGCCGCGCGACGAAATCGTCCGCGCCCACCTCCAGGCCGCGGCGCTTGCTCTCGACGCCCGGGTCCAGCATCAGCACCACCGCCGGCGCCATCGACTCGGCCTGCTTCGCGCGCTTGCAGAAATCGAAGCCGTCGGGATCGTCTGCGGCGACGATCACCAGATCCGGATGGTCGCCGAGGCGCTTGTTCGCTTCGTCGGCGTTGCCCGCCACGCGCACCGTGAAGCCGGCGTGGCGCAAGCTGAGATCGAGGATTCGCCGCGTCGCTTCGTCGCTTTCGACGACCAGGATGGTCTGCGGGCGCTGACCGTCTGTTTGCGGAGGCGGCATGGCCAAGGTCCGTGAGTATAGGCGGTTTTGTTCTATCAATTTGCTTGTTCGATTTTGCTTGCGGCGCGATCGTCGAGCTGCGGCGGCGTGATAATACGTGCGGCGCGATGTTCGCAACAGAGGCACCCGCGGGCGGACCCGGACAGGCGGCGGCGCTGGTGCGCGCGATGGCGGCGGCGTGGCGGCTGGGCTGCGACGACGGCCAGGTGGCGGCGCTGACGAGCTACGCCGAGTCGCTGTTGCGCTGGAACGCGCGCATCAACCTGACCGCTGCGCGCGGAATGGATCAGCTGGTCGCGGAGCACCTTCCGGACGCGTTCGCGCTCGCGCGCAAGCTCGAGCACCCGGCGCGGGTGATCGACATCGGCAGTGGCGGCGGCCTGCCCGCGATCCCGCTCGCGCTGTTGCGGCCCGGCCTGACGGTCGAGCTCGTCGAGCCGATCGCCAAGAAGGCGGCGTTCCTGCGCACCGCGGTGCGCGAGCTCGGTCTCGGCGCGCGGGCGTCGGTGCGGATCGCGCGCGGAGAGGTGATCGCGCGGGAGACGCCGCGCGCGTTCGACGTCGCCATCTCGCGTGCGACGCTCGCGCCCGACAAATGGCTGGCGCTGGCGGCGCGCCTTGTCCGGCCGGGCGGACGCATCTTCGCGCTGACCGCCGCGGACGCCCTGCCCGAGCATCCCGACCGCGACCTTTACTTTGACAACCGGCGCGCCCTCATCGAGGTGAGCGCGCGATGAGCCCGTTCCACGTGAAACTGTTCCACGTGGAACATCCGGGCCGGACGGGCGCCCGATGAGGGCGTTCGCGGCCGAGCTGGCGGCCGAGCTGGATGCGCTCGCCGCGATCGATCGGCGGCGGGCCTGCCCGGAGGCCGCCGGGAGCTCACGCGTCCAAATCGAGGTCGGCGGCCGATCCATGCTGTCGTTCTGCTCGAACGATTATCTCGGCCTGGGTTCCCACCCTGCCCTCCCGGCGGCAGCGGCCGAGGCGGCCGCCCGGGAGGGGTTCGGGGCCTCGGCCTCGCGCCTGGTGGCCGGCGACCTGCCAGCGCACCGAAAGCTCGAATCGACCCTGGCGGCGTACCTGGGTCGTCCCGCCGCCCTCGTCTTCCCGACCGGGTACCAGACCAACGTCGGCGTGCTGACCGCCCTGGCCGGCCGCGAGGACCTGATCGTGTCGGACGCGCTGAACCACGCCAGCCTGGTCGATGGCTGCCGGCTGTCGCGGGCGCGCGTCGAGATCTACCCCCACGCGGATGCGGCGGCCGCGCGCCGCCTGCTCGAGAGCGGCGGTCCGTTCCGCCGCCGGCTCCTGGTGACGGAATCGCTCTTCAGCATGGACGGGGATCTGGCGCCGCTGGCCGCGCTGGCCGAGGCGGCGGCCGCCACCAACAGCGTCCTGGTCGTCGATGAGGCGCACGCTTTCGGCGTCCTCGGGCCCGGGGGGCGCGGCCTCTGCGCCGCGGCCGGAATCGCCCCGGACGTGCTGATCGGGACGCTGGGTAAGGCCGTCGGCGCCGCCGGCGGCTTTGCGGCCGGTGCGACCGAGCTGCGTGACCTGCTGGTCAACCGGGCCCGTACGTTCGTCTTCACGACGGCGCTGCCGCCGCCCGTGGCCGCCGCCGCGACCGCGGCCGTGGAGCTGATCGGGGGACCCGAGGGAGATCGGCGGCGGGCGGTGCTGGCGGAGCGGATCCGGGCGCTGGCCAGTGCCCTGGTCGAGGCCGGGTTGATTGCGGCCCCGCCGGCGGGGCCGATCCTGCCGGTCGTGCTCGGGAGCGAGACCCGGGCGCTGGCGACCGCGGAGGCCCTTCGCGCGCGCGGGTTCTTCGTCCCGGCGATCCGACCGCCGACGGTACCGCGCGGGGCGTCACGGCTCCGGGTCACGCTGTCCGCCGCCCACGAGCCGGGCGACGTCAGCCGGTTCGCCGCCGCCCTCGCCGAGAGTCTGCCGTGAGCCCGCCCGGCGGGCCGAGGGGCCTGTTCGTCACGGGCACCGACACCGGCGTCGGCAAGACGCTGGTGGCCGCCGGCCTCCTGCGCCTCGCCCGCCGCGCCGGGCGGGTCCCGATCCCGTTCAAGCCGGTCGAGACCGGCTGCGACCCGGAGCCGCTCGATGCCCGCCGGCTCTGGAGGGCCGCCGCCCCGCCCGTCGCGGCCGACGACGTCTGCCTTCACGCCCTCCCGCTGCCCGCAGCGCCCGAGCTGGCGGCGGCAGCGGCCGGCGTTCGGATCGACGTCGACGCGATCGTCGACCGTGCCCGCGGCCTCGCCCGTCATGGCGACTTTCTGCTGGTCGAAGGCGCAGGCGGCTTGCTGGTTCCGTACGCCGGTGGACAGACCACCGCCGACCTCGCCGCGAGGCTGGGCCTGCCGCTGCTGGTCGTCGGGCGCGTGGCGCTCGGGACCATCAACCACGTCGCGCTGACGCTGGCGGAGGCGGCGCATCGGGGTCTCGCCGTGGCAGGCTGCGTGCTCAGCCGGACGGAGCCGGCCATCGGACCGCACGAGGCTGGCAACCTCGAGCTGATCGCGGGCGTGACCGGCCGACGGCCGCTCGGCGTCGTGGCGCACCTGCCGGCACCGAGTCACGACGACGACGACGCGGTGGCAGACGCCGTGCGCGCCGCCGTCGGGCAGGACGGCCTGCGCGCGCTCCTGCCCTGAAGCGCGGAGCGACTAGCCGGCGCGGTCGGCGGCGGCCTTCTTCGGGAAGATCACGACGCGCCGGAAGACGCCTTCGCCCTCGGACTCGGTGGTCACATCCGGGTGCTCGGCGAGCGTGACGTGGACGATGCGGCGATCGTGCGGGCTCATCGGCTCGACGGGGACCGGGCGGCCGCTCTTGATCGCCTTGTCGGCCAGGCGCCGCGCCAGATCCGCCAGCGAGTCCTCGCGACGGCCGCGATAGCCTTCGGCGTCGACGATCACACCCGGTCCGTCGCTCGGCTTCTTGCTGATGATGCGATTGATGACGTACTGCAACGCGTCCAGAGTTGCGCCCTTCTTTCCGATAATCAAACCAGACTCGGCGCCGTGCGCGTCGAGGATGATGCGGTCGCCGTCATCGAACGCGCTCACCTCAGCCTCGATGCCCATCCGCTCCAGAATTTCTCGAAGCGTCTTGGCAGCTTCTTCGCGTTTCTCGGGTGCGACCGGGGTGTTTTCCATGCCCGTCATCCGGCTAGAAAGTGAAGCTCGCGATGGGCGCCGGCAGCGGCGGCGGAATTTCCGGAACTTCAATCACCGGTGCTGGCTTGCGCGCCTTCACGCCGGCGGCTGGCTTCCGCGCCTTCGCGGCGATCGGGCGCGCGGGCTTCCGCCCCGGCTTCGCCGATCGGGCCTTGCTTCGCTTCACCTTGCCCGCCTTCCGGGCCTTCCCACCTGACTTACGTGCTGGGCGCGCCTTCGCCATGACCGCGTACGCTACTGTTGGCGGCCTTCGCCGTCAACCACGCCGCAGCGTCTTGAAATGCGCCCGCGGCGACTCTACCCTCCCCGCGCGACTCCATGATCGACCTCGCATCCAACGCCAGCGACCCGGCCGACATCGACGCGGACCTGCTCGTGCTCGCCGTCGGCGAGGCAGAGCTGGAGCGTGGCGAGCTGCTCGAGCGGATCGACGCGCGCGTGGGCGGCGTCCTGCGGCGCGCGGCCGCCGACGAACGGTTTCGCGCCAAGCTCGGGCAGACGCTGGTCGCGAACGTGCGCGACCTGCGCGCGCTGCGGATCGCGCTGGTCGGCCTCGGCGCGTCGCCTGATCCGTCCGGGCAGGCCCTGCGCATCGCGGCCGGCTGCGCGGCGCGCATCGCCGCCGGCGTCGGCGCGCCGCGGACCGTCTTCGCGTGGTCGTCCGCGGCGGTGACGGTGGAGCCGGCGCGCGCGTCTGAGATCGCCGCCGA
>DATFXS010000694.1:0-3314 GCA_035315605.1 Polyangia bacterium | reverse complement strand
TCGTCTGATCGCCGGTGGGCGCGTCCGACGCGAACATCGACCAGGCCTGGATGAGACGCGGATAGGCGACCAGGCGTTTGATCCAGAGCGGCTGCTCGTGCTTCAGGAACTTCGGGATCGCGGCGTTGATGAACAGTGTCTCGCTGACCAGCGTGATGATGAAGGCCAGCACCGCGCCCTCGCGCAGGACGGTCACCAGCCAGCGCCATTGCCGGCGGAACGGCGCGGGCTCGAGCGGGGCCGGCGCGACCGCGGCAACGGGCGCGACGACGGCAACGGGCGCGACGGCGGGCTCGGGCGCGGCCACAGGCGGATCGGCGAATTCGATCGCAACCGCCGGCGCGACGGCGGCTGCCTGCGCGACCATCGCCGCGATCGGCTGCGACGGGGCCGTGATCTGCGCTTCCGCGGGCGGCGCGTCCGCCGCGGGCGCCGGCTCCGGTCCGGGTGAAGGCGAGGCCGCCGGCGGCTCGGGCCGCGCCGGGAGGCTGCACGCGGCCAGGCCGAGCCCCACCGAGATCCGCTCGCGCCGGCGCGAAAAGACGTCGTAACCCCAGTTCGCGAGCGCGTGCAGTCCCGGCAGACGAAGCGGCAGCGACCAGAGCCACCCGACCGGGAAGGCGCGGAGGATCTGCGCCACCGCGTCCGCCCGCGTGTACTTCGCGCCCGTCACCTCGTCGACCACCACGATCGTCCGCGACAGCAGCTCGGGCGTGACGCCCATCTTCGGCTCGACGTCCGGGGCGGCGCCCGCGGCCGGGGCGATCGGCGCGGCGAGATCGGCGCTCGACCGGAAGGTGATCCGCCCGAGCACGTCCAGCCGCGACCAGAGCCGCACGATCTGGAAACAGACACCGCAGCTGGCGTCGAAATACGCGACCAGCCGCCGCTTGCGCCGCTGCGCGAAGCGCCCCATCGCATCCCAGTCCGCCCCGGTCAGCAGGAACGGCGTGTAGCCGATCATCGACAGCGAGAAGACCCCCAGGTTGATGAACAGCTGGAACCCGGTGTGCAGCCCGATGACGCAAATGATGGCGATCCGGCGGGCCGAGGTCTTGGCGCTGCCCCGCACGGGCGCCAGCAGCATCACCGGCAGGATCGCCTCCGTCGCCAGCGCGCTCCAGGACAGCAGGCGCGACAGCCAGAGCGTCATGTGCGGCCGCATCCAGACCGCCAGCCAGGTGCACATCCGGTCCTGGTGCATCACGTAGTGCACCGCCGTCCCCTCGCGCCAGGTCGGCCCGCCCTTGTGGGCCGCGTTGAAGATGTACGAGTTGGCGATCTGCAGCGCCAGCGCGAAGACGGCCAGCGAGATGACGGCCATGCTGCCGGACACGTCCATCGCCTTGCGATCCGCCAGCTCGGCCGCGGTCGTCTCGCGGCGCGCGCGCAGGCTGGCGCGCACGGCGTCGACGGAGAAGCGACGCCCGAGCGGCAGGAACGCCGTCCAGAGCGCCAGCTCGCCCAGCATCCAGTCGCCGCCGTTTTCCAGCAGCGTGACGCGCCCGTGCAGGCTGAGCACGCAGATCAGCGCCAGGAACTGCATCAGCCGGGTCCGCCAGCCGATCATCAGCAGCAGATAGATCAGCCCGCAGATCGCCATCCCGACCGCCACCTCGTCGGGGCTCGACAGGATGAAGAAGAACGAGAACATCCACTGCGTCGGCGGCCGCCACAGCATCATGTGGTTCGGCACCAGCCCGGCGTTCGAATAGAAGAGCGTGAGGACCCGCGCGCGGTGCCACAGATCGAACAGCAGGATCAGCGACAGGATGATCCGGCCGAAGCCGAGGCTGCGCGCGTCGGCCGTCATGTAGCAGTCGACGAACCAGCGGCGGAAACGCGCCAGCTTCACGGCGTCCCCTCCGGCCAGTGCAGGAACCGGCGTTTGCGGATGTTGGTCGGCTCGGGCGGCGCGCCGGGCTTCGGGCTGTCCTGCCAGATCACGTACGCGTCGAAGCGGACCAGCGTGTCCTGGTCGCGTCCGGTCCGCTCGGGATAGCGCAGGATCCATTCGATCAGCGCCTGGTGGTACTGGGGCGCGTCGGGGATACGGAGCGTGTAGTCGCACCAGAACGAATCGTGGCCGAGCCGCACCGGCACGCTGTCGACCGGCAGCGACCAGACGCGGCTGCCGACCTCGTTGTACGGATCGACGTGCCGCCCGTCGCGCGTCACGGCGTCGACGACGACGGTCTCGTCGGACAGCGGCGCGTCCGGCGAGAACAGCGACCAGCTCTCGAAGACGTGGGGGTACATCACGGCCGCCACCATCCAGTCGGGCCGGCGCTCGAAGCGCAGCGCGCGCGGGACCGACGGATTCGCGACCGACACCTCCGCCGCCAGGATCACGAACACGAACGCGACGGCCATCTCGCGCACCAGCGGCCGGCGCACGCGTAGCCAGCTGCGGAACGGCGTCGGTGGGGGCGGCGCCTCCTCGACCAGGCGCGGCGCGTTCGGCACGCCGCACGCCGCCAGGCCCAGCCAGGTCGAGATCCGGGTGCGGTTGCGGGCGAAACGGTCGTAGAGCGCGTTCGCGATCGCGTTGATGCCGGGCAGGCGCAGCGGCCACGACCAGAGCCGCCCGAACGGCAGCGCCGCGAACACCTCGGCCACGGCGTCGGCGCGGCCCCAGCGCCGCGACGGCATCCCCGGATCGATGACGACCATCGTCTTGTCCAGCACGTCGCGATCGAGATCGGCGGGCAGCGCAGCGGTGTCGCGGTTGCTGACGAACTTCAGCCGGCGATGGACGTCCAGGCGCGCGAACACCCGCGCCAGCCAGAAGCAGACGCCGCAGTCGACGTCGTAGAAGACGACCCGCGCGCGCCGCTTTTTCGGCACCAGCCGCTCGAGCAGCCGCCAGTGGACGGTGTCGAGCAGCCAGGGATCGTAGGCGATCATCGCGGCCGAGAAGATCCCGAGGTTGACCATCGCCGCGATGCTGCCGTGCAGGCCGACCAGCAGCACGATGGCCAGCGGCCGCGTGACGCGCCAGAAGACGGGCGTCAGGACCAGCAGCGGCACCGCCGCCTCGACGACCAGCGTCCCCTCCGTCAACAGCTTCGTCACCCAGTACGGCAGGTGCAGGCGGATCTGCAGGCCCAGCCAGGTGATGATCCGCTCCTGGTGCAGCACGTAGTAGACCGCCGTCCCGTCGCGCCAGGTCTGCCCGGATTTGTGGACGTAGTTGAACCAGTAAATGATCGCGATCTGCAGCAGCAGGCAGAGCACCGCGAACGACCGCACCCGCGTGTTGTCGGCGGGCGGCAGCCCCGCCGCCAGATCCTCAGGCGTCTCGTGGCGCCGCG
>DATFXS010000693.1:0-2703 GCA_035315605.1 Polyangia bacterium | reverse complement strand
GACCTGAAAAAGATCGAGAAGGCCTCCGAGCCGGCGCCGGTTGCGATCCCGGCCGCCAGCTCTCCTCCACCGCCGACGCCGGCCCCGGCGGCGGGCGCCATTGCCCCCGCGGCGGTGGTCCACAATCAGCCCGCGAGCGGTGGCGGTTCTGGTTCTGCCGTGCGCACGTCGGCGTGGATCGTAGGGGGGGCCGCCGTCGCGGCGGCGGGGACCGGCCTCGTCCTGAACCTCGTCGCCAATTCGAAAGCCTCCAAATTCGACGCCGCGTGCACGAATGCGCCGATGACGGGAGTCACGCCGGACTCGGGCTTCACGATGAGCGATTGCCAGGATCGCTACGACACGTGGCAGTCGTACCGGACCTGGAGCCTCGTCGGCTACGTCTCGGGCGCCGCCCTCGCGGTCACGTCAGGCATCCTGTTCTGGACGTCCCGCCCGGGCGCGCCCGCGGGCGACGCGCACGCCCGGCTCACCTGCGCCCCGACGCCAAACGGCGGCGCGTGCCGGACCGTATTCTAGATTCCGGCCTCCCGCACGAGCTTGACGTACTGGCGATACGAGTACGCATTGAGAAACCCGGCCCGGTAGAGCCACCGGTCGAGAGCGCGCGTCTGCCGGCTGAAGCGACGTCGGAACAGGTAGGTGGACATCAAACGGAACAGCCGCAGCTCCGGATAGTCGATCTGCACGGAGAAGGACGTGCGCAGCAGGTCGATCTCTCGTGGCTCGAGCGGATACTCGTCGGGATCGCCATACTTCGGCACCCCGAATCGGCCCACGAGGTGAGTGCGGAACCACATCAAGACAGGATTTCGGGCGCTGTTCTCGTAAAAGAAGCACCGCCCGCCGGACCGCGTCGCCCGAGCGAGCACCTTTGCGAATTCGGCGAACGGCTCGATGTGGTGAAGGATCATGCTGCCGAACACGAGGTCGAAGTTGCCGAGCCGGGCGGCATCCAGGGCCGAACACACTTCGGGTCTCAGGTTTTGAACTCCGTTGGCGGCGCATCGGTCCCGGAGACGCCCGACGGCGACCTCGCTCTGGTCCAGCGCGATCACATCGGCCCCCAGCGCGGCGAATCGAAGCGACGCGACGCCGAGACCACACCCGACATCGAGCAGACGCTTCCCGCGGACGTCGCCGAAATGCGCCAGCGCCGCCTGCATGACCGGCTCCGGATCATCGGTGAACACCGGTCCCGAATAGCTCCGGTTCCAATGTTCCTGGGCAGATTCGACCGAATTGTGGAGCACGCCCATCACGCCCCACGAAACTAGCACTACGGGGCGCCTACGGCAGGCCGCGATCCTTGATCATCTGCGGGCAGGTGATCTGCTTGACGACCATGTTCGGGTTGTCGGCGGCGCCGAACCAGCCCAGGAACCAGTTGCAGCCCGCGAGCAGATCCGGCTTGTTGGCGAAGACCGTCTGACACTTCTGCTGGACACAGCTGGCGCTGCCGTTGCAACCGGCCAGGAATCCGCCGTACTGCGCGCCGAGGTCGGACGTTCCCCACTGGGTCGTGCACGCATTCAACGCGCCGACGCCGCCGCCCGGGATCAGGAGATCGAACTGATCCGATTGCACGCCGCCATTGTTGATGATCTGCACGATCATCATCTTTCCATTCAGGGAGTTGGTGCCGCCATTATGGCCAGCGCCGGTGAACTGCAACTGGAAGCAGGTGCCGCACGAGTAGTTCGATCCCGACGCCGCGGCGAAGCCGTACGAAAGGTTCGGACCGACCTGCCACGGAGCGCCGCTCCAGCACATGTACGCAGTTCCGCCGTTCTGGCACGCGTTCGTGTCGGTGTACGTCGAGAGCTGCTGGTTCTGCTCGTTACAGCTCTTGATCGGCGTCTTGCCGCCGGTGTTGCCCGTCCAGCCGCAGGCCGGCTTGCAGCAGTCCCAGTATCGCGAGGCCCAGGCGTTCATGCCGCCGCTGATCGGCGGCGGCATCGGCTCGCTGCCGCCTGCGCCGGTCGTGCCGGCGGTGCCGGTCGTGCCGGCGGTGCCCGTCGTGCCGGCGGTGCCGGTCGTGCCGGCGCTGCCGGTCGTGCCGCCCCGGCCGGTCGTGCCGGCGGTGCCTGTCGTGCCGCCGCGGCCGCCGGCGCCGGTGGTGCCGCCCGTGCCAGGGCCGCCGCCCGCGCGCGTGAAGGCGACCTCGTCGACCCAGAAGTCGAACGTGCCGGGGCCTTTGAAGGAGATGCCCATCAACTGCGACGGATCGAAGGCTGGGCTGGTGCCTCCCTGCTCGCGCTGCATGCCCGCAAACGTGATCGTGTACTGCGTCCAGGTGCCCGTCAGCGTCGGCGTGTTCGCGCCGTAGACGTTCCAGCAGTTGCTGGTGCACGAGCCGCCGCGATCGGTCGGCACGAACGATTTCATCGAGAACTCGACGCGCAGGGTGCCGCTCCCCTTCGCCCAGAAGGTGACGCCGTTGAACGCGCTGGCGTCGTACGACTGGCTCTGCATCGACTCGGGCGTCGACGTCGCGTTGTTCAGATCGAAGCCAACGCCGCCGAACTGGAAGCCGCTGCCGGTGGTGTGCACGGCCCAGGTCGTGTTGGCCGCGCCGCCGTTGACCGGAAGGAACCCCGCCCCGTTCGGCGGCTGCTGGTTTCCCGACGAGCCCGTGTCGTTGAACGAGTGCCACAACCCCTGGCGGCCGTTCGCGACGATGATGTTGCCGTTGCCGTCTTC
>DATFXS010000692.1:0-2545 GCA_035315605.1 Polyangia bacterium | reverse complement strand
GACGCCGATCCCGAACATGCCGATGCAGCCGAAGTAGAGCATCAGCTTCCAGGTCGCGGGCAGCGGCATGCCCAGCCAGACCATCGCCTGGATCAGCACGCACATCCCCGCCATCGACGCCACCGACGCGGCCAGCGTCTGGATGTAGTTGCCGCCGTGCTTGCCCTCGGCGCCGTATCCGAAGGTGACCGCCGACCCGAGGATGCCCGCCAGCACCTGCCCGCCGACGGCGAAGCCGACCGTGAAGAACATGTAGGCGCTCGTCACGCCGCCCAGCGGCCCGAGGATCAGCATAGCGACCCCGCCGAGCAGCAGATGGTAGTTGCGACTACCCGACGGCGGCAGCCAGCGGTACCGGCGCTGGTCCGTGCTGGAACCCGGATCGCTGGCCGGCGCCGACGCCATCGTCCTCTACTTGCCGACGAGCCCGCGGGTCTTGAGGCGGATGCGCGTCAATTTGTCGTTCGCGGTCATGTACAGGGTGCCGCCGTCGTCGCCGAACGCGCAGTTGGCCGTCGGCTCGCCCGTGACGATCGTGCCCAGGTGCTTGCCGGCCGGCGAAAAGACGAACACGCCGCCCGGCCCGGTCGCGAACAGGTTGCCGCTGATGTCGATCTTCATCCCGTCGGGCAGGCCCTTCTTGCCGGCTTTGACAAAGGACGTCGCGTCGAAGAAGACGCGCCCGTTGGAGACGCCGCCGCCGCCGTCGACGTCGTAGGCCATCCAGATCGCGCGCGCCGGATCCGACACGGCGACGTACAGCGTCTTGCCGTCGGGCGAGAACGCCAGGCCGTTCGGGTAGGTCAGCGTCTTGTCGAGCAGGTCGACGCCGCCGCTGGCGCGCGCGCGATAGACGCCGCTCCACGGGATCTCGCGGGCCGGATCCTTCTCGTGCCCGACCAGGCCGTAGATCGGATCGCTGAAGTAGACGTCGCCGTTCGGCCGCACCACCAGATCGTTCGGGCTGTTGAAGCGCTTGCCCTCGTAGCGGTCCGCGACGGTCTCGAACGATTTTCCGTCGGGCGCGAGGCGCGCGATCCGGCGATCGCCGTGCTGGCACATGTAGAGGCGCCCCGCGCCGTCCGTGGCCAGGCCGTTCGATCCCGGCTCGCCGCCGCGTGGGACGCTGCCGGTGTAGCCGCTCGGGCGCAGGAATTCGCGCACGCCGTCGGTCTCGTGCCAGCGCCAGATCACGTTGTTGGGGACGTCGGAGAACAGCACGGCGCCGCCCGTCCAGACCGGCCCCTCGGACCACTTGTAGCCCTGCGCCAGGACCTCGGGGCGCGCGTCGGGCGCGACCAGCGCATCCAGCGCTGGGTCCAACCGTTCGACGCCGCCGACGAGCGCGCGCGGGGCGGCCCCGGCCGCCGGAGTCTTCGTCTGCATGTCGGCACTATGGCACCCAAGCGGAAAAAACGCGCACGCAAGCAACAACCGAAGTGGCGAGCGATTCGTCATGGTCCTTTCCCCTGTTCGGTTTCGGTTTCGTGCATCCGCTGCCGCCCGATCTCGACGGCGCGGCGGACGTAATCGCCGAGCGCGATGATTCCGAGCGCGAACGCTCCCCAGGCGAGCGGGTGGGCCGGCCATCCCATCACCAGCGCGCCGATCGCCAGGAACTGCGTGATGGTCGCGGCCTTGCCGAGCGGGCTGGCCCGGAAGTCGTAGCGCAGCCAGTGCCGCAGCGTCGGGATCGCGCGATAGACCAGGGCCATCGGCAGCTGCAAGAGCTCGCGCGTGACGATCAGTGCCAGCAGCGACAGCGGCACGCCGCGCTCGAAGTGCAGTCCGGCCAGCACCGCCCCGACGAACAGCTTGTCGCAGATCGGGTCCAGCCACGAACCCATGCCCGACGTCGAGATGCCGCGGCGGCGCGCGATCGTCCCGTCCAGCACGTCGGTCGCGGCCGCCAGCGCCATCACGCCCAGCGCCAGCACCGCGTGCGTCGGCGTCGGTCCGAGCGTCACCCAGAACAGCCCGCCCAGCGGCAGCCGCGACAGGCTGAGCAGATTGGGCAGGCTGGTGATCGAGTTGGCGGTGGGGGCAGGCTCGGACATTCGGCGGTGGAGCAGCCTACCAGCGCCGGGCGCGTCCGGGGAGGGTCACGGCGGCGGTGTGAGGCCCTCGATTACCGTCCATGCAAGCGAAAAATCAGGGTCCCACTCAGTCTGCTCGCGCGCGGCGTAGACGATGTAACCCGCCCGCGCCCGTTCCCAGGCGCTCAACTCGTATTCGGGCCCGCCGGAGCCGGCCGTACCCTCGGACTCGGCGACGGCGTAGTGGATTTTGCGGCCGCCGATCGTCCGTGCCCGGGGCAAGGCGCCCGGCGGGCCGGCGCCGGGACGTAGGTCCACGATCAGGGAATCCACCAGTCGGTACGAGCCGGCATGGCGAACGCTGAAGCCGGTGGCGGTGCGGTCGACGAGGAAGGATCGTCCGTCGAGCACCTCGGGCAACGTCAGCGACAGGCCGTTGGGATGCACGAACGTCAGCGTCGGGCCGGGGGGCCTCCGGTGGCAAGCCGGTATCGCCGCCGCGATCGCCG
>DATFXS010000691.1:0-5054 GCA_035315605.1 Polyangia bacterium | reverse complement strand
CGAAGACATCTCAAAAATGGCGCTGCGTCAGCGCGCGCGCGCCGTCACCCAGATCCCGGGCGTCGGTCGCAGCGTCACGAGCGCGTCCATTCCGACCGGGCGCCCGGGCTCGAGATCCAGGTGAAGGCGGCGCGCGACCGTCGCCAGCACGATCGTCGCCTCCATGATCGCGAAGCCGGCGCCGATGCAAAGATGTGGGCCGCCGCCGAAAGGAAAATACGCGTAACGCGGGCGCCCTTCCTGTGTGCCGGGCGCGAAGCGCTCGGGATCGAACCCCTCAGGATCCTCCCACAGCGTCGGGTCGTGCTGGGTGACGTACGGGCTGACCAGCACGCGCGACCCGGCCGGAACGGCGTAACCGCCGATCTCGTCGTCGCCGTCGGCCGACCGGGTGACCACCCAGGCGGGCGGATAGAGCCGCAGCGACTCGTCCAGCACCATCCGCGTGTAGCGGAGGCGCGGGAGATCCTCGCCGCCGGCGGCGGCGCCGCCCGCCAGCGCGGCGTCCAGCTCGTGCTCCAGCGTCCGGCGCGCGCCCGGATGCAGCGACAGCAGATAGAACGCCCACGACAGCGCCATCGCCGTCGTCTCGTGGCCCGCCAGCAGCAGCGTCATCACCTCGTCGCGGAGCTGCCGGTCGTCGAGGCCCTCGCCCGTCTCCTCGTCGCGCGCCGCCAGCAGCATCGACAGCAGGTCGCCCCGATCGGCGGCGTCGCGGCGGCGCTCGGCGATCAGCGACAGCACCACGCGATCCAGCGCGCGCAGCGCCGCGCGGAACCGCAGGTTCTTCGGCGTCGGCACCACGCCGGGCAGCGGGAACAGCGCGCCCAGCTTCCCGATCGTGTGGTGCAGGACGACCTGCAGCGCGCCGCCCACGGCGTCGGCCGCGTCGGTCAGATCGCGCTCGAACAGGCAGCGCCCCAGAATCCGGAGCGTGAGGCGCGACAGCTCCGGCACGATGTCGAAGGCGGCGCCGCCCTCGCCGAGCTGCCCGAGGCGGTCGACGAAGTCCGCCGCGGACGACGACATGATGGTAGCGAAACCGGCCAGCCGCTGCTTGTGAAAGCTCGGTTGCGCAAGCCGTCGGTTGCGCCACCACGCTGGCCCGGTCGTCGTCAGCAGACCGTTGCCGAGCGTTTCGCGAAGCGCCTGGACGGCGCGCGTCTTGCGGCCGTAATTTTCGGCGTTGTCCTGAAGCACGTGCTTCGCGCCCGCGGGATCGCTCACCAGGAAGACGGAGCGCCCGCGCACGATGAAGCGCGACACGCCCCCGTAGGCGCGGGCGGTGCGGACGATGAACCCCAGCCGATCGCCGCGGAACTGGGGCAGCATCCCGAGCAGCGGATGCCCCTTTGGCCCGGGCGCCATCGGGCGTCGGGACGGCGCGGTCGTGACGGCGGTGGTCATGCGAGCGGCGTCAGTATGCCCCGGCGCGGCCCGCCGCGTGGCGCCGACCGTCAGACGCGCGTCGCCGCGGCCGGCGACGGCGCGTGGGCGGCGGCCGGTACGGCGTCGTCGAAGATGAAGAACGGCAGCAGGTGTCCCGGGATCGTGAATGTCGATCCATCGCGCGGGTTCTTCGACGCGACCGCCGGCGCCCTCCGGGTCGTGATGCAGAGCAGGCCCGGAAAGACGACGTCCCGCCCCGCATCGCGCGCCGCGGTCAGCGCCTCCGTCAGCTCCCCTTCGGCCTGCGCGACGGCCGCGGCGCCGAGCCGCGTCTCGAGGTTCGAAAAATCGATCGCCGGTCCGCCGCCGCCGTCGAAGAAGCGCAGCAACGAGCGCGCCGGCCGGACCGCGACGGCGCTTCCGTCGCCGGTCGCGCGCCACAACAGCCGCCCGAAGCCTTTCAGCAGCGCATTGCCGGTGGAACGCGCGCGCCGCAGCGCCGCCCGGGTGACCGCGCGCAGCGCCGGCGAGGGCTCGCGCGCCACGTAGCGGCGAAAGATCTGGGCGACCTGTTCGCCGCGCGCCTGGCGGGGCCCGTGCTGCCAGCGCCGGAGCCCCTCGACGAATTCGCCGTCGCGCCAGGCGGCGAGCAGCGGCGTCAGCTCGCCCGGAAACGGCGCCGCGACCGCGCCCGTCGAGATCGCGCCCCAGTCCAGGCCGTGGTAGTCGCCGGCGTGCGACCGCGCGAGCCGCGCGATCGGCGTGCCCGCCTGCAGCTCGACGAAGAAGATGGCGTCCCGTTCGTCCCAGAGGACGACGCGCGCGCCGTGCCGCGCGGACAGCTGGCGCGCCCCCGCCTCGATGTCGCGCACCGAGAAGTCACCGCGACCGACGTCGACCTCCAGCGAGGCGCAGCCCTCGCGCGGCCGCACGAACAGGGGAGCCGTGTTGGGTGTCACGTCGTCCACGCCGCAGATCCAGTCGGGCGGCAGCATCGATGGCACGGCCGCGACCAGCGCCGCGACGGGAAGCTCGGCGGCGATCTCCGGCCCGCACAGCGGCCGGCGCGCCGACAGCGGTCTCATCGTGTTCGTCACTTCATTGCTACTGACGCAAACCGGATGCCGCCGTCGCGTCTCTTCCCGCCTGAATCATGCCGGTCCGTCTGCAAACGCCCCGGCGCGCGCGGCGCCGTCGTGTCCGGACCAACTGCACAACAAGCGCCAATTCAGCACAGGATGAGCAGCGCGCGTCGCCCCGGCGCACCGTCCGGCCGCGCGGGCTCGCGGTCTGCCGAGGTGGCACACGCGATGCAGCATCGTGGGGCGTCCCGACAAGGAGCTCGCCATGAACCGCCCCGCCACCTCGCACCTGCCCGCCACCGGGCCCGCTCCGGCCGCCGATCGTCCCGCCGTCCGCGCGGCGGGCGCGCCGCTCCGGATCCTGATCGCCGACGCCGACGCGGAGATGAGACGGCTGATCGCGCTGGTGCTGCGCGGCGATGGACACGAGGTCGTGCAGGTCACCGACGGAAGCGAGCTCTTGGAAGCGATCGCGTCGCTGGTGATCGACGGCGCGCGTCCGTTCGACCTCATCATGTCGGCGCAGGCGATCCCGGGCCTGCCCGGCGTGTCGGTGCTGGCGGGCCTCCGTTCGCGCGGACGGCGCACGCCCTTCGTGCTGATGACCGGAAACCCGGTCGTGCAGGCTCAGGCGACGCGGCTCGGGGCGGTCGTGCTCGACCGGCCGTTCGACGCCGAAGCGATTCGACGCGCGGTCAGCCGCGCCGACGAGATCGCTCAGGGCACTCTGTGAAACAGCGGTAGGTTCGCGGGCGCCGGATAGATCGCGAACCACGTCGCATAGAGGAAGTCGCTGGTGATGATGGTGGCCGGCGCCGCCGAGTTGGACGCGGTCAGCTGCGCCGCATCGAAGCGCGCGAACTTGCCCACGTCTTGCGCGAGCCAGAGGCCGCCGTCCTGATCGAACGCGATGCCGTACACCCGGACATTCACGTCGGTCGTGATCTGAATGGCCGGTGCGATCGTCTTCGTTCCGGTCCCCGTCTGTTCGGTAGGCGTGATGCTGGCGATTGTCCCGTCGTAGTTCACCCAGAGGTTTCCGGCAGCATCGAAGGCGAGGCCGACCGGCTGCAGCGTCAGGTTGTTCGTCCCGCTCGCTGTGATCGATAGATCGCCGCCGCTTCCAGACGTCGTCAGATGAGCGGCATCGATCCGGACGACCGCCAGATCATCCTTGGCGGCGACCCACAGGTTTCCCGTCGCGTCGAAGGCCAGCCCCTGCGGGCCGTTCAGGCCGTTGCGCGTGATGGTCGGGGTCGGGCTGCCACTGGCTGCGATCTGATCCGGCGTGAACATGACGACCTGGCCCCGCCGCGACCCAGAGGTCTCCCGACGCATCGAACGCGACCGTCTGCGCTCCTGGGGGGCCCTTCACCAAAGGGCTGTCAATCATGACGTCGGGGAGCTTGTCGCCGCCGCCCACAAACTGAGCGGCCGGGTAGCGCGCGACCGCCGGATCGGTGGACACTTCGCCGACCATCCAGATGTTGCCGGCGCGATCGAAGGTGAACCCGCCGAAGCCGGCCGTCGCGGCGACGTCGGGCCCCGCCATTCTGGTCGCCGCGACCGAGGCCGGCGCGAAGCCGAACACGGTCGACCCGTCCGTGGCGCGACCCGTGGCCCACAGCTTGCCGCTGGTCGGGATCAGCGCGTACCTCACGTGGACGACCGTCGTCTCGCCAGCCTGAACGCAGGCCGTCGGGTTATCGATGGTCGGTTCGAACACCTGGGCCGTGATGCCGGCCTGCGGGGTGGTGACGCGCGCGGCGCTGATCGTGTGCGGCCCCGCCGGGACGGACATGCTGTCGGTGTTGGTCACCGTCGCGGGGACGCCGTCGATCGAGACCGGAGCGGCGTCACGGCCGCCCACGACGAACGTCAGGTTTCCGCTGCCGCCCCCGGCCAGGCAGGGGGCGGGGCCCGAGCCCGAGCCGCCGCAACCCGCACCGACGATGGGCGCCGTCAGAGCCGCGGCGAGCGCCAGCGTGCGGCCAGGTCGGGTTCGCATGCGACGAAGATTATCGTAGGGCGCCCGCCGATCAGTTCGTTAAGCATGTATACTAATCGGCGCCGGGCGGCACCCTGCCACCGGCCATCCCGTGAAGGCGCCGCCGGGTGCCGACACTGATCAAATGATGAAAGCCCCCTCCCTCCGGCCGTTGTTGGCAGTGGCGCTCGCCCTGGGTGGCGCGGTCGCCTGCGGCTCGGGCTCGATCGGGGGCGGCACCGGGGGCGGTTCGGCCGGCGCGGCGGCCGGCGCGAGCGCGGGCGGAAGCGCGGGCGGCGCGACCGCCGGCACCAGCGGCACGACCGGCGCGGCCGGCGTCGCGGGCAGCGGCAGCGGCGGCACTTCCGACACCGCCGGGACCGGGGGATCCGCGACGGGCGCTGCCGGCGACGGAAGCGGCGGCAGCGCGGGCACGGGCACGCCGGGTGGCGGCGGCAGCTCCGGCAGCGGCGTCGCGGGCAGCGGCGGGCCGGGCGGCGCGGCGGCGGCGGGACGGGGCGGCACGGCGGGCGCGGGACGCGGCGGCGCCTCGGGCGCGGCCGGCGGGCGCGGCGGCGCCTCGGGGACCGGCGTCG
>DATFXS010000690.1:0-4501 GCA_035315605.1 Polyangia bacterium | reverse complement strand
GTCGCCCCCCGCGACGACGAGGCCCGCCAGGCCGCCCGCGGCCGCGAGCAGACCGGCGGACAGCGTGATCAGGCGAAGCGCCTTGCCCACCGACATGCCGCCGATCCCGCCGGCCAGCGCGACGCCGGCGTCGACCAGACTGGCGACCGCGCCGCCCACGATGCCGGCCAGCACCCAGAGCGCCGTCATCCGGCCTCTCCCGCGAACAGGCGCTCCGAGCGGGCGTGCGCGGCGTCGGCGAGCGGCAGATGCACGGCCGCCGTCAACCCCGGATCCACCGCCAGGATCGCCTCGGCCTCGCGGCGCGCGATCCCGATCAGCTCGGCCAGCTCGTCGAGCGGGCCGAGGTCGGACGACAGGCCGGCCTGACGCGTCCCGAACAGGTCGCCGGCGCCCCGCTGCGCGAGATCCGCCTCGGCGAGCGCGAAGCCGTCGTCGTTGCGCGCGATCAGCGCGAGACGCGCCCGCGCCTCCTCGGTCAGCGCTTCACCGTCGGCCGCGCACAGGAAGCAGACGCCCGGCCAGCGGCCCCGCCCCACCCGTCCCCGCAGCTGGTGCAGCTGCGCGACGCCGAAACGATCCGCCTGCTCGACGATCATGACCGTCGCGTTCGGCACATCGATGCCCAGCTCGACGACCGTCGTCGCGACGAGCACGTCCAGCTCGCCCGCCGCGAACGCGCGCAGCGTCTGCTCCTTGGCGTCCGTGGCCAGCGCGCCGTGCAGCAGGCCCACCCGCGCCGGCCGGAGCTCGCGCAGAAGGCGCGCGTGCTGCGCGACGGCCGTGACGGCATCGTCGCGGCGCGCGACCTCTCGCACGGGGCAGACGACGAACGCCTGCCGCCCGTCGGAGATGGCGTCGCGCAGGCGCCCGTAGGCGGCGCGCCGCGCCTCGGCCCCGACGCAGACAGTGGCCGCGGCGGCCGCCCGGCCGCCCGGCCGCTCGGTCAGGAACGAAGCGTCGAGATCGCCGTGCAGCGCCAAGGCAAGGCTGCGCGGAATCGGCGTCGCGGACATCGACAGCAGGTGCGGCGCGCCCGCGCCGCGCCCGCGCGCGAGCGCCGCCCGAACCGTGACGCCGAAGCGGTGCTGCTCGTCGACGATCGCCAGGCCGAGCCGCGGCAGCCGCGCCGCCGCGTCGAGGAGCGCCTGCGTCCCGACCAGCAGCGCGACGTGCCCCGCCGCCGCGCGCTCGAGCAGCGCCGCGCGCGCCGCGCCGGTCGTGCTGCCGGTCAGCGACGCGATCTCGATGCCGAGCCGCGCCGCCACGGGCTGCAGCGCGCGCGCCTGCTGCTCCGCCAGCACCTCGGTCGGGACCATCATCAAAGTTTGCCCGCCCGCCCCGGCGACCAGGGCCGCCGCGCCGACCGCCACCGCCGTCTTGCCGCTGCCGACGTCGCCCACCAGGAGCCGCTGCATCGGCGTCGGACGGCCGAGGTCGGCCGCGATCTCGTCGAGCGCGCGCGCCTGCGAACCCGTCAGCGCGAAGCCGAGGGCGGCCTCCAGCCGGCGCCGCGCGCCGGTGACCGCCGCGGCCGGCACCGCCAGCGACGCGCCCCCCAGCCCGGCTCGCCGCCGCAGAAACGCCACCTGCGTCACCAGCAACGTCTCGAGCGCGATCCGCCGCCGCGCCCGCGCGCGCTCGCCCTCCGAGATCTCGCCCGCGTCGCGCGGCGCGTGCAGCGTGCGAAACGCCTCCGCCAGCGTCGGCAGACCGAGCCGCGCCCGCGCGGCCGCCGGCAGAAGCTCCGCCGTCTCGGCCGCCAGCGCCGCGAGGGCGGACGCCCGGACCGCCGCCAGCGTCCGCCGCGTGACGCCCTCGATGTCCGCGTAGCGTGGGCGCAGGCCCAGCCCCGGCGACGGCGCGGCGGCCAGCGCCGCCGTGACGTTGCTCGGATGCACCATCTCGCGCGTGCCGTCGGCCGCGGTCCGGATCGTACCCGCCAGCGCGACGCTGCTGCCCTTCGCGTACGATTTCGCCATCGACGCGTGGGCCCGGAACCAGCGCGCGCGCACGCTCGCCCCATCGTCCTCGACGATCACGTCGAGGAACCGCCGCGGAAACACGTGCAGCCGCCGGACGGTTCCACGCACCAGCACGACGGTGCCGTCGGCGACGCCGCCCAGCGCGCCCAGCGGCGTCACGCGGCCGAGGTCGTCGTAGCCGCCCGGCAGGCGCATCAGCAGATCGCGGGCGGTGGCGATGCCGCGCGCCGCCAGCCGCGCCGCCGTGACCGGACCCGCCCCGCGAAACGACGCGATGGGAGCGTCTATCGAACCCGGGCCGTCAGCGCTTGTACGTGAACCGCAGCTCGTAGTCACAGAGGTGGAACACGTCGCCTTCGTCGATGCGCTTGTTGTCGATGCGCATGCCCTTGTAGTCGATGCCGTTCGTCGACCCGAGATCCTTGATGAAGTAGGTCCCGTTTCGCCGGATCACCGCCGCGTGCTTGCGCGAGATGTTGCCGTCCTTGATCGGCAGATCGGACGACTTGGCGCCGCGGCCGATGATGAACTGATCCTTGTCGATGCGGTACTTCTGGTTGTCGAACACCAGGTACAGCGGCGGCGCCGGCACACCGGGCGTGCCGTCCGAATAGCTCGCGTACGACGGAGACGGCGGCGGCGGGGTCGCGCCCGCCTGGAACATGCCGCCCAGGCCGGCCTTCGGCGCAGTCGCCGCGCGGCCGAAGCGGGTGGCTGCCGGAAGCGGCGGCGGGGGCGGTGGCATGGCGTGCCCGTGCGCCTGGTTGGCGTGCTGCTGGCGGCCGTGCGCCGTCGCGGACGGCGGCGGCGTCGACGGCCCGTCGAAGTCGGCCTCCGGCTCCGCCTCCGCGTCGATGCCGGTCTGGTAACCGGCGAGCTGCGCGTACGCCTCCAGCGCGTCGTTGACCAGCTCGTCGACGTTCTTCTCCTGATCGCCGGCCATGCGCTCGAACGTCGCCCACAGGGCGTCGTTGCAGGCGAACTGGCGCAGGCTCTTTCGACCGAACAGCGCCATCAGGGCCTCTTCTTCACGATCTCGGCCGCATGCGCGGCCTGTTTGCCGACCGTCTCGCCGGCCGGGAAGCCCTTCACGGGCGTCGTGTCGGCGGACGCCTTCTCCAGCGCCGGGGCGTCGGGCGCGCGGCCGATCTGCTCCAGCGCCATCGCAGCGGTCATGCGCGCCAGCGGGGCGCGCGACGCCAGCGTCTTGATCAGCGCCGGGCGCGCCGTCGGGCCCTGTTTCTCGATCAGCTTCACCAGGAGGTCGTCGACGTCCACCTTCTTATAGGTTCCGCTGGCAGGGAAGGCCTCCAGGCCCGGCTGGATCCCGTCTGCCTTGCGCGCCGCCAGGATCGACTCGAACGCGCGGTAGCGGACGATCTCGTCCTTGTCGGACGAGATGATGCCCACCAGGCCCTTTTCGGTTTCGAGCCCACCGATGCCTTCGAGCACGCCGAACATCTCGTCTCTTAGAGTCTTGTCCGCCTTGGGGTCGGCCGCAATTTTGAGGGCAAAAGCCAGAACGGCCGGGTCGCGCCGTTCGCCCAGCGCCCGGGTCGCCATCAGCGCGTCGTCCTTGTCGCTGCCGGTGACCTTCTCCTCCAGGAACTTCACCGCCGTCGGCCCTCCGATCGCACCGACCGCCTTGTAGAACATGTCGGGCTGCTTGTCCCCTTTCAGCTTGGGCGCGCGCGCGATCAGCGCCGCCGCGCCCTTGTCACGCGCCGCATCGTCGCCGATCTTGGCGAGCAGCGCCGCCACCTGGCCATACGGCGCGTCCGTCCCGAGCACGCGCACCAGCATCGCGCTGGAATCGTTTCCGATCGCCGTCAACATCTTGTCCAGCGAGTGCCGCCCCTGGCGGACCTTCCCCGCCTTGAGCTCGTTCTCGATGGCGGGGAGAAGAACACCGTCGATCCGTTTTTGCTCGTCGGCCGGCACGGACTGGCGCAGCGAGAACAGGGCGTCCCGGTAGGCGAGCGACTTCTCCGTGCCGGTCGGGCCCTCGGCCGTCATCGCCGCCTCGTACGCGGGCACCAGGGACTTGGCGATGTCGGCGCGGTCGTCCGCCGGCAGCTGGGCGATCACCGCGTCGACCTCCTCGCCGCGGCCGATGTCGACCATCGCCACCGCCGCCTCCGCCCGCAGCTTGGGCGGCACACCGTGATCGGCGAGCGTGTCGTGCAGCTTTTCGGGCCCCTTCTCGGTCGTCTTCCACAGCTGGATGCTGTCGGACGTAGGCTTGTTGCAGCCGCCCAAAAGCACAACAGCGACCGCGACAGCGACCGTCGCCAGCGGGATGGCGCCATTCGCCGGAACGCGCATGTGCGTCGATGTTACATGCAAGGATCGGAGCGTCAAGCTTCGGTCGACTTGTTGCCCCACCGGTATCCTTCGGATAACGTCGCGTCACCTCATGTGTTTCAGCGAACGCCGCGCGCGCGCCGGGCGACGCCAGGAACCGCATGGAGGCGCACACGGAGGAGCCGCCGCTGCGGCGGCGGCGATCGCGGCGG
>DATFXS010000689.1:0-2445 GCA_035315605.1 Polyangia bacterium | reverse complement strand
GGAGGTCATCGTGATTGGAGGTCTCGCCGCCCAGGCCCACGGCTCGGCCCGACTCACGCAGGACGCCGACTTCGTCTATCGACGCAGCGATGAAAACATCGCGCGGCTCGCCCAGGCCCTGGCGCCGTTCTCGCCATACTTGCGGGGCGCGCCCGCCGGCCTTCCCTTTCGGTTTGATCCACCGACCATTCGCCGCGGCCTGAACTTCACGCTCACGACCGCCGTCGGCGATGTCGATTTTCTGGGGGAGATGACGGGCGGGGGCACCTATGAACAGCTGCTGCCCCACACGATCGACCTCGTGGTGTTCGGAAGAACGATCCGCGTGCTAGACCTCCCTGCGCTGATCCGCGCCAAGCGTGCCGCGGGCCGTCCGAAGGACCTCGAGGCCGTCGCAGAGCTCGAAGCCCTCCTCGCGGAGAAGGAAGGCCCTCGGTAAGCCGTCTCCGGCCTCAGGCCTTGTCGGGCACGGGGCGCGGGGGCGCGAAGATGCTCGGGCGCTGCGGCTTCTCGGCCACCTTCGACGGCGCCGCCGCGGTTGCCACGGGCGCCAGCTTCCGATCCAGCTTCTGGCCCTGGAAGATCTGGTCGATCTCGGCACCATCGACGGTCTCGTACTCGAGCAACGCCTCGGCGAGCAGCTTCAGCTTGTCGAGGTTGTCGACGAGGACCTTCTTGGCCCGGTCGTAGTTCGCGGTGACGATCTTGCGCACCTCGCTGTCGATCTCGATCGCCGTCTGCTCGCTGTACTCCTTGGTCGAATCGCCGAAGTCGCGGCCCAGGAACACCTCACCCTCGCGCTTGCCGAAGTGCAGCGGCCCGAGCTTTTCCGACATGCCCCAGTCGCAGACCATCTTGCGGGCCAGATCCGTCGCGCCCTGGATGTCGTTGGCGGCGCCGGTGGTCAACTGACCGAAGATCACCTCTTCAGCGAGCCGCCCGCCCATCATCATCGCGATCGTGTCGTTGGCCGCGTCGGCCGACATGCTGAGGCGGTCTTCCGCCGGCAGCGACTGCGTCAGCCCCAGCGCCCGCCCGCGCGGGATGATGGTGACCTTGTGGACCGGATCGGCGTTCTTCATCATCTTGCCGACCAGCGCGTGCCCCGCCTCGTGATAGGCGGTGTTTCGCTTTTCCTTATCGCTGATGATCATCGACCGGCGCTCCGGGCCCATCAGCACCTTGTCCTTCGCCATCTCGAAGTCGTGCATGTCCAGCTGCGACTTGTCGTTGCGCGCCGCCAGCAGCGCCGCCTCGTTGACCAGGTTCTCGAGATCCGCGCCCGAGAACCCCGGCGTCCCGCGCGCGATGACGTCCAGGTCGACGCCCGGCGCCAGCGGCGTCTTCTTGGTGTGCACCGCCAGGATGCCGGTCCGGCCGCGCACATCCGGTCGCGGCACGACGATGCGGCGATCGAAACGGCCCGGCCGCAGCAGCGCCGGATCCAGCACGTCCGGACGGTTGGTGGCCGCGATCAGGATGACGCCCTCGTTCGATTCGAAGCCGTCCATCTCGACCAGCAGCTGGTTCAGCGTCTGCTCGCGCTCGTCGTGCCCGCCGCCCAGTCCGGCGCCCCGGTGGCGCCCGACCGCGTCGATCTCATCGATGAAGATGATGCAGGGGGCATTCTTCTTGCCCTGCTCGAACAGGTCGCGCACGCGGCTGGCGCCGACGCCCACGAACATCTCGACGAAGTCCGACCCCGAGATCGAGAAGAACGGCACGCCCGCCTCGCCCGCGATGGCGCGCGCCAGCAGCGTCTTGCCCGTTCCCGGCGGCCCCATCATCAGGACGCCCTTGGGAATGCGCCCGCCCAGCCGGGTGAACTTCTTGGGATCCTTGAGGAAGGCGATGATCTCCTCGACCTCGTCCTTCGCCTCCTCGATGCCGGCGACGTCGGCAAAGGTCATCTTGCGCTGGTTTTCGGATAGGAGTTTGGCCTTGGACTTGCCAAAGCTCATCGCCTTGCCGCCGCCCACCTGTAGCTGGCGCATGAACAGCAGAAAGAGGACGACGATCACCAGCATCGGCAGCCAAGTGGCGAACATCGTTTGCCAGAAGCTGGTCTCGGGCTCCTTGACGACGTCGTAGTTCAGCTTCGCCTTGTCCAGCTTGTCGAGCAGCTTGTCGCCGACGATGCCGGTGGTGACGAAGTTTTCGCCGCTGGCGTACGTGCCGTGGAACTCGGCCCCGTCCTGGTTCCTTCGGATCTGAATGGATCCGCCGGCCTTGAACTTCTCCGGGTGCTGATCGACGTCCGCCGTGAACGCCGAGAACAGGATCCGCTTCTCCTCGGCGCGCTGGTTGTTGAGGATCTGCCAGATCGCGACGAACGCGAAGATCAGCGTGATCCACAGAAGGACGGTTTTATGACTTTGTCGCAATAGCGGGTCCTTTCGACGGGCCGAGACGGGCGCTTGCCGAAAGAATTGTCCCCAAACGTAG
>DATFXS010000688.1:0-3802 GCA_035315605.1 Polyangia bacterium | reverse complement strand
GGGCGCGCGGCCCACGAGCGATTCGGCGCCGGCCGGGACGACGTCCCGCAGGTCGGCGAGGCGCCGGCTCATGTCGTCGCGCTCGACGGTGCGCTGGGCGAGGGCCACGGCGAGCTCGTCGCGGGCGACTTCGAGATCGCGCGAGCGGGCTTCGAGATCGGCGATCACGCGCGCGCCGAGCAGCGCCGACGCCAGCATGCTGCCGATGGCGCGCGCCGCCGAGACCGACGGCTCGTCGAAGGGCTGACCCTTGGCGCGGCGATCGAGGTAGATGGCCCCTTGCCGCTCGCCCCGGGCGTGAATCGGCGCGCAGAGGAGGCTCGTGACGTCGAGCGCGATACTTGCCCGCTCGCTGAGGCGCGGATCGCTTCGCACCTCGTTGGCGAGCACGACCTCGTCCGATTCCAGGGCCAGCCGCGCGACCGTCGAGCTGAGCTCGACGAGCGGCCCGCCCTTCGCCCCCGCGCCGACGTGGCGATGGGCCGCCACACGGTAGCCGGCCTGCGGATCGCGCAGCAGCAGGATCCCGCGCTCGGCGCCGGTCACGGCCAGCGCGGCGTCGAGCGCCAGGTCGATCAGGCGGGCGACGTCGCGCTCCTGCCCCAGCGCGAGCGCGATGTCGACCATCCGCGAAGCGACCGCGCCGCCCGGGGCGCCCGACGCCTCGGCCCCGCTGATCGCCGCCCGGTCCGGACGGGCCAGCGCGGCGATCGCCTCTGACGCGGGCAAGCCGATCGCCCAGGTCTCCATCAGCGCGCGCATTCGCTCCCGGGTGGCGCGCGCTTCGCTGCGCGCCCCGCGGCGCTCGCACAGCAGCGCGCGGATTCCGAGCGCGGTCCAGAGGAGCGCGCGGTGTTGCTCGCGATCCCCGGCGACCAGCGCGCGATCGACGGCGACCATCCCGCTGCCGCCGTCGGCTTCGATGTCGAGCGCCGCGACGAGGTCATGCCATCCCGATGCGTCGTCGCGCCGCGCGATCGCTCCGGCGCCCGGGATCCGGCGCGGCTTGCGAGCGCCGTCGGCGAGCCGCAGACTGCCGACGATCGCGGCCGCGGCGATGGCATCGACCGGGCTGTCGTCCTCGAGCGAGGGGATCTCTGGAAGCGCCGACGACGTCGCGCCGAAGGCTGCGGCAATCTCCGCGTCGAAGCGCAAGACGGCGGCCGCGAGCTCGCGGTCGGTCGTGTCACCAACCGACGGGCGGGACGGGTGCACGCGTGGATCACCGCCAGAAAGCAGCGTGATCCGCCCGAGCAACACGTCCGCGAGCGCGATCCCACGCGCCTCGCCCCAACCGGCGGCGAGCGCGCGCGCTCTCTCGACTGCGTCTCGCGCCGGTGTCGCCTCCCATCGCTCCAGGCACCGCCACGCGCGCTCGAGCTGCGTCCTCCACTCTTGCGTCACCGTCGGCGATGGTAGCATGACGAGACGTGTTACCATCCGCGGTGCAGGCGCCGCTAACATGGGAAAGACGCAGTTGGTTGGACCCTGGGCGGCACGGACCTCGCGGCTGGGCGGGCCGCTGCTGCTCGGGATGTGCGTCGCCCTGCCCGCGCGCGCCGCAGCCGAAGTCGACGCCCGGGGACCGACGGTGGGTCTGGAAGGGCTGGTGCAGGCGGCGGACTTCGATGCCGCAGAGAAGGAAGCGGAACGTCTGCTCGACTCCGGCGCGCTGACGCGGCGCCAAGTCGCGAGCGTTCACCTCGAGCTCGGGATCGTGGCGTCGGCGCGGCGAGATCCGGCGAAGGCGGGCCTGGAGTTCCGGCGGGCGCTGCGACTCGAGGGCGGACTGCGTCTGCCGTCCTGGGTGGGCCCGCAGGTCGGCGAGGTGTTCGATCGCGCCGCCACGCCGCTGCCGCCCGACGATCCGAAGGTCGTGCTCGCCCACGTGGCAGGCTCGGCCCAGGTCTCGGTGGATGCGACGGCCGGGCGAAACGACGACAGCCTGGCGCGCCGCCTGCTCGTGCGGCTGGGCGGGGTAAGCGAGACACGCGATCTCGGCGAGGCGCCGCTCCGGTTCGTCGTCGCGCTGCCGGTGTCCGTCGCCCGCTGCGCGACCGTCACGGCCAGCGTGCTCGACGAGCACGACAACGAGCTCTGGCCCGGGATCGCGAGCGCCGAGATCTGCCGCCCGTCAACGTCGCAATTGCCGCCGGTCACCGGTCCCGGCGGAGATCCGGCAGTCTTGCGCGCGACGACTGCGGCGCGCTCCCGTCCTGTTTCTCGCCCGGTGCTGATACTCGGCGCAGCGACAGGCGCAGCCGCCATTGCGACCGGCGTGCTCGGTTGGGTCGCCCTCGAGCGGCGAAGCGAATACAACGACAGCTTCGACGGTTCCACCACCGTCAACGAACAGAAGAAGCTGCACGATCTGGCGGCGACCGCGGAGCTTCGGGCAACAGTCGGCGCCGTCGTCACCGGTCTGCTCGCCGCTGCGACCACCGTCTTGTACATCCGGGGCCGGTTTTGAACGCCGGAGCGCCACGCCGCATCGGGCGCTATCGCCTCGTTCGCCGGATCGGCCGCGGCGGCAGCGGCGAGGTGTTCCTGGCCCGGCTGGAAGCGGCCGGCGGCGTACACCGGCTGGCCGCGATCAAGGTGCTGTTCCACGCCGGCGACGATCCGCGCCATCACGAGGCGCTGCTGGCAGAAGCGCGCCTCGGCGCCTTGCTCTGTCACCCCAACGTCGCACAGGTGTTCGACGCTGGGGTGGACGACGGCCTGTCGTGGTTCGCCATGGAGTTCGTCCCGGGTCTGTCGTTCTTCGAGCTTCTCAATGATGGCGGGAAAATTCCGCCCTGGATCGCGGCGCGAATCGTCGCTGATGCGTGTGCGGCTGTTCACGCCCTTCACGAAGCGACCGACGAGCAGGGGCGACCTTTGAACGTCGTGCACCGCGACGTGACGCCGCACAACCTGCTGATCAGCTGGGACGGCAACGTGAAGCTGGTGGATCTCGGGGTGGCGCACTCGGCGCTGCGCGCCAGCGTGACCCGGACGGGCGTCATCAAGGGGAAGCTGGGGTACATGTCGCCGGAACAGGCGAGCGGCGCTGCGGTCGACCGGCGCTGCGACGTGTTCGCCCTCGGCGTACAGCTCTGGGAAGCGCTGGCCGGCAGGCGCCTGTTCAAGCAGCAGACCGACTCGGAGACGCTGGCCAGCATCGTGCGCGGCGATGTGCCGGCGCTTCACGAGTCTGCCGGCGTGCCGGCGGCCCTCGCCGAGATCGCGGCGCGGGCCCTCGCTGCCGATCCGATGGGGCGCTTTTCGACCGCGCTCGAGATGCAGCGGGCGCTTGCAGCCGCGCTGGGCGCCGCGGGCGTCGGCATCGGTGCGTCCGAGGTCGCGGAGCTGCTGGCGCATATCGCGCCGGACAGGGTGGGCGAGCACGTTCGGTGGTTGCGTGAGGCGGCGACCAGCGGCGAATCGTCGGCCCCTGCGTCCGAGCCGGCGCTGCCCGCGGTCGCGCCGGGGAGCGCCATCTCATCGCCTCGGAGGCGGCGATCGGCGGCGGTCACATTGGCGACGTTGGCGGCGGCGACCGTCGCCGTGACCAGCTTTCTCGTGAGGCGACCACACGCCGATCGATTGCCCGAACCGACTCCTTCGTCCGCCGCTGTCGAACGCGACCGGGGATCTTCGCCTGTTGACCCGATGGCGACGGCAAAGCCGATGCCGGCCCCGCAAACGTCGGTCCCTATCGCCGAATCGCCGCACGATACGCCGACGCCGACGCCGGCGCCGGCACCCGCACCCGCGCACCCACGGGGGCGCGTTCACGCGCCCGCCCGCGCCGCCCGGC
>DATFXS010000687.1:0-3133 GCA_035315605.1 Polyangia bacterium | reverse complement strand
ACCAACGCGTCGGAGCACCGCGCGCTGCTCGGCGGGATGCTGCAGGCGACGCTGTTCACGGTCGCGATCGTCGCGCTGGGCATGTTGCTGTTCTTCCGGTCGGCGGCGGCGGTCGCGGCGCTGCTGGGGGCGCTGGCGCTGGGCGCGCTGGTGACGTTCGCCTTCACGCGCTTCGGCGTCGGCCACCTGAATCTGGCGACGGCGTTCCTGGCGCCGATCGTCGTCGGCAACGGCATCAACTTCGGCATCATCCTGCTCGCGCGTTACTTCGAGGAGCGCCGCAAGACCGGCGATCCGACGGCGGCGCTGGGCGCGGCCGTGCAGGGCAGCCTGGGCGGCACGCTGGCCGCGGCGCTGACGGCGTCGGTGTCGTATGCGTCGTTGCTGGCGACCGATTTCCGCGGCTTTCGCCACTTCGGCCTGATCGGCGGCGTCGGGATCCTTTTCTGCTGGATCGCCACGTTCGCGGTGCTGCCCGCCGCGCTGGCGGCGCTGGAGGCGCGCGGGCTGGCCGGCGGCCGCTCGCCGGCGCGCCTGGGCCGCGGGCTCGCCCGGCTGATGCCGCGCCGCCGGCCGGCGGTGGTGGTGACCGCCTTGATGGCGCTGGTCGGGTCCGGGATCTGCGCCTGGCGGTACGTCGCGAGCGAGCCGTTCGAGCGGGACTTCCGCAACCTGCGCTCCACCGGTTCGGAGATGACGGCGATGCGACACTGGCAAGAGAGCGTCGATCGCGCCTTCGGTCGCGGCATTTCGGGCGGGACTGTCATCGCGCTGCCGACGCGCGAGCGCGCCCGCGAGGTGGCGGCGAAGATCCGTGCGGCCGATCGCGGCCGGCCAGCCGCCGAGCGCCTGTTCTCGCGCGTGTCGACGCTGGACGATCTCGTGCCGCCCGATCAGGACGACAAGCTGGCGCTGCTCGCCGACATCCGCCGGCTCCTGACCAAGCAGACGCTCGCCACGCTGGACGACGCCGATCGCGAGGCCGCGCTGGCCCTGATGCCGCCGGCCGGTGTGGATATCGCCCGCATCGCCGACGCCGACGTGCCGCCCGAGCTCTCCTGGCCGTTCGTCGAGCGGGACGGCACGCGCGGGCGGCTGGTCGTCGCGATGACCGGCACCGGCTTCGACCTCTGGCGCACCGGAGATCTGGAGCGCTTCGTGACGACGTTCCGCGGCTTGGGTCTGGGCGCGGACGTCGTCGTGGGCGGCAACGCCTTCGTCCAGAACGACATCGTCGCCTCCGTCAACCGCGACGGCCCGCGCGCCTCGCTGATCGCGGCGGCCGGCGCGGCGCTGGTCGTCATCCTGATCCTCGGCTTCACCCGGCAGGCGGCCGTGACGCTGCTCTGCGGCGCCTCCGGCGTGTTCCTGCTGCTGACCGCGGCCAGCCTGCTCGGCATCCGGATCAACTTCCTCGACTTCGTGTCGCTGCCGATCACGATCGGGATCGGCATCGACTACTCGGTCAACATCGCGGCCCGGCACCGGAGCGAGGGGAGGGGATCGGCGGCGCGCATCCTGGTCGCCGCGGGGCCGGCGGTGGCGCTCTGCTCGTTCACGACCGTGGTCGGTTACGCGTCGCTCCTCTTCTCCGCCAACCAGGGCATTCGCTCTTTCGGGCTGGCGGCGCTGATCGGCGAGCTGACCTGCATCGGCGCCGCGATCGCGCTCGCGCCCGCGCTGCTCGACTTCCGGATCCGGCGGCAGGCTGCCGCCGACGCCAAACCGGAGACGGCGCCGCCGGCGGCCGGGATCACGATTCCGGAACTCCCCATCAGCTAAGTCATCGTGGTCCTCGGCGACGATGGCCGTCATTGACCACATCGACCGGCCGCACCACGACGCGAATGTCAGGGGCGAAAGCCTATCGGAGCCAGTTTCCGCGAAGATCGGTGGTGGCATCGCCCTTGCTGGCGCCTCCGCTGCTGGCGGAGGTGATTCCATGTCACGAACGGGATGGGCATTCGCAGTCTTTTCGATCGCGATGGTGACTGCGGGGCGAGCTGACGCGCTCTGGATGCGGACAACGACGCCGAAATGGCCAAACGGCATCGTTCCGGTCTGCATGACGCCGGCTTCGGTCAATCATCCGCACGCTGCTTCGCTGCGATCGCAACTGGAGGCGGCGGCTGCACGATGGTCCAACGTCGCGCGGGTCAAGTTCGTTCCGACCGCCACCTGCGATGCCGGGCCGTTTGACGCCGTGAACCTCTGTCCGAGCACGTGCCAAGTCACACAGGTTGGATCGAACTCGTTCGACGCGACCGGGTGCCCGAACGGGACGCTCGTCATCCACTACCTCGGGGGTGGAAACAACTCGCTAACGGGCTACAGCCCATTCTCCCCGACCGTGAGCATTCGCGATCCGGACATCTCGGGACCATATGCCTCGCTGCACGAGCTCGGTCACGCGCTCGGTTTCGAGCACGAGCAAGACCGCTCGGAAAATGTCGGCGGTTCCCTCTGCAACCAGGGAGTCGATGTCAGCGCCCAGGGGGTCGGCCAAGACCACCTTGGGACGACCTTCGACTTCTGGGGCGTTATGGATTACTGCCGCGGCGTTGGCAGCGGCGACTTGACCCAGCGGGACGTCATGGGCGCGAAGAACGCCTATGGGTCGCGCCTCTCGATCGGCATCTTTCGCAACGGCGGCTGGTGGCTCGACATGAACAACGACGGCGTATCGAACGTGCCTGACCGGTACCTATCGTTCGGACAAGCCGGCGACGTCCCCGTTATTTTTCGCGACTGGACCGGCGGCTGCACGAATAACAATGGCCACTCGCGGATCGCGATCTATCGGACGGAGACCTGGGCCATCGACTGGAACGGAAACGGTTACTGGGATGGTGGCGACGGCGTCTATTCACCATTTGGATGGCCGGTCGCGCTGCCCGTGGTCGGTGTCTGGGGCGGATCCCCCTCGTTCGACAGCATTGGTGTGATGAACGGTGGGCAGTGGATGATGGACACGAACGGATCAGGTGCCTTTGACTACGGCATCGACTCCTTCTATTGGTTTGGCCAAGCGGGCGATCTTCCCGTGGTGGGCGCCTGGGCCGCGCAGACGTCGGGCTGGTTCGGGCCGCCTCGCCCCAAGAGCATCGGAGTCTACCGAGGGGCAGGCACGTGG
>DATFXS010000686.1:0-4484 GCA_035315605.1 Polyangia bacterium | reverse complement strand
CGTCTCCTCGATGCGCACCCGCCGCAGCCGGGGCATCGAGGTCACGCGCGGCGGCGGCTTGCGGCCGAGGAAGGTCTGCCGCCCCAGCCAGTAGTGGACGGTGCGGTCGACGCGCACGATCTCGGGAAGGCGCGCCAGCAGCGAATGCCGATTGACGGCCTCGCGCGCGGTCGGCGGGGCGCCGATCGAGGCGAGCTCCAGCGCCGCCGCGGCCACCCGCTCGGCCCGCCGCGATCGCCCGCCGCCCAGCGCCGGATGGCCGAGCGCCAGCAGATCGTGCAGCGCCAGGCCGAGGCGCATGCTGGTCTCGTCGAGCGGCGGAGGTATCGCCACCGGCGACACGCGCAGCGCGATCGCGCTCCGGCAGGCGTCCAGCTTCGCCAGCACGGCGTCGTCGTTCAACGGCAGATCGCGCATCAGCCGCGCCACGGCGGCGAGACCCATCGGCCGCCCGACGTGGGCCGGCCCCCCGCGGACGACGGGCAGCAGAAAATCGGAGACGAAGGGGCGCATGCGCCGTCAACCCTCGGAGCCCGACCCGCGCAGGCCCCAGAGGGGCATCGGCCCCATCGGGCGGTTCTCGATCTCGACGGGGTCGGTGACCGATTCGGCGCGAGGTCGGTTCACCATGGTGTCATCGATCGGCGGCGCCAGCGCGCCGACCACGCGCAGCTCGAGCGGGACCAGCGCCTCCGCCGGGACGCGAAAGGGCGCGCCCGTCCGCTCCGGAAAGACGACGGTGGCGCCGCCCGTCGCGCCGAGCCGGTCGACGAGCAGCGCGGGCGACACGGCCGGGACCAGCCGCATGCCGACCGGCACCAGCACGTCGGGCGCCGCCAGCTCGAACAGCGTGCCGAACGGGATCCCCTCCAGCACCTCGCTGGCGCGCACCAGGACGCCCCGCTCGAGCGGCGCGACCCGATAATTTCGCAGGGCCGACGTCGGCAGCGCGTAGCAGAGACGCTGCAGCCAGGGGACCCGCTTCCACGGAATCAGCGCCGCCACCGTCGGCCCCGACGACGCCCCGCCCGCCTCGAGCCGCAACGACAAGGCCAGCTCGGGGCGCGCGCGCGGCGAGGCGGTGGCCGCGCGCGCCTCGGGCGCCCGCACCCGGACGACGTCCTCGATGGCGGCCAGCACGGGCAGCGGCGCCACCTCCGTTACGCCGCCCGGCGAGAACAGGTGCAAGCGGTCGGGCGGGAAGCTGCCCCGGCAGGATCCGAGATGGATCGGATGCCGGTAACCGGCGGCCACGGCGACGTTGTCGGTGACCGGGACGAAGACATCCAGGCCCGGCGTGCGGGTCAGAAGACCGTGCATGCGCGCGGGCAGCCGCTCGACCCGAAACAGCCAGAACGATTCCGCGTTGGCGAAGGCGCTGGCGGTGGCGCCCTCGCACAGCGCGGCGGAGGCGCGCAGCTCGCCACCGCCGGCCGGCGCGGCGACCGCGGCGCGATGCAGGTAGGCCGACAGCATCGGTCCCAGCCCGCGCCGCGCGGTCACGTAGATCGGTCCGTCGGAAAAGGACGCGCCCGCGCCGCGCCGCGCGGCCCGCACCAGCGACAGGCGCAACAGCAGCTTCGCGAGCGGCATCTCGCTCTCGATGCGGTACGGGACCATCTGCTCGGTGCCGTGCAGGACCAGATCGCCGGCGACGTCGGCCAGCGCGGCGACGTCGTAACCAAACGGCGCCCGCGCGTCCCGATACTGCACGAACTGCTTGCCGGTGCCGGTGAACGTCTGCCCGCCCGCGAGCCGCGCCGCGTGCGCGACGACGTCCGCCAGGCCCGGCGACACGATCGGCATCTGGACGATCGCCTCGCGCGTGCCGGCACCCCCGCGCGCATAGACGATGCGAAGGCCGGGCTGAAGATCGTCGATGCTCTGCTCGGCCGAGAGCAGGCGCAGAAACGCGACCAGCCGATCGATGGCCGCGAACCGCGCCGCGAGCTGGCGGCCGACGACGACGCCGCGCGCGTCTGCCGCCAGGCCCGGCAGGTTGAAGCGCGTCTGCCCGAAAACGACACGCTGGAGCATCAGGCGATCAAGTCTATCCGATCATCCCCGTCGTAAAACGGTAGGATCACACGGTGACGTCTCGGCGGCGGACGCTCGATCCCGAGCTGACGATACTGGGCGGCCGTGATTTCGTCGGGCTGGTCGGGCGCCTCTGCCGCGAGCAGAACTGGGACGCGCTGACGGCGCTGTTTGGCGCGGTCGGCGCCAGCGAGCAGGAGGTCGCGTTCGTGTCGCTGACCGACCTCGACACGGCGTCACGGGTCCTCGCGGACGCTCTCGCCGCGCTGCCGCCCCCCAAGAACCGGGGAAAGCCCGACAAGAGGCGGCAGCCGGCCGACGACGACGCCGACGACGAGCTGGCGGCCGTTCGCATCGCCGCGGCCGAGGCGCTGTCGGCGCGCAGCAGCCGCCCGCCCCTCGTCGACCTCGAGCGCCGGGCGCTTGGCCGCGCGGCCACCCTGCTCGAGCAGGCCGGCGATCTGCGGCGCGCCGCCCTCGCCTACGAGGATCTCGGCGACGAGCCCCGCGCCGCGCACGCGTGGGGCGCGCTGGGCGACCTCGATCGCATGGAGGCGGCGCTCTCCCGCGAGGAGCAGCGGGCGACGAATCGCCGCGCCGCCGTCGATGCCGTCCGGCGCTTCGAGGCGCTGCTGACCGGCGGCGAGCGCCGCGCCGCCGTCGCCGCCGCGGCCCTGGTGACCAAGGCAGGCGTCGAGGAGGCGGCCACCGTCGCCGCGCGGGCGGCGCGCGTCACCGCCGGCCTGATCGACGGCCGCGGCGTCAGCGTGCGCGCCGCCGGGGCGCCCTGGTGTCGGATCGCGCTGCTGCCCGCCTGCCTGGGGCGCGATCGCGCCGCCGAGGTGCCTTTGCGCGATCCCGCCGTCTCCCGCCGCCACGCCCTGCTGCGCGCGGACGGCGACGGATTCACGATCGAGGACGCAGGCTCGCGCGGCGGCGTGCGGATCGGCGGCGCGCGGGTCGACGCCCCCCTCTCCCTCCGCGGAACGGGCGAGATCGGCCTCGGCGGCGGCACCTCGCTGCGTTTCACGGTCGGCGCAGCATCGATGACCCTGCTGCTCGAGGGGTCGGGGGGCCTCGACCGCTCGCTGCGGGCGCTGGTCGGCGTCGAATCCGTCCCGCTGGCGCCGCTGATCCCGGGAACGGACGGGCTGTCGCTGACGTGGGCGGAGGGCGCGCGCCTGGTGCGCAGCCCGGGCCTCTCGGTGCGGGTCGACGGTCATTTCATCGGGCCCGGGTGCGACCTGATGCACGGCGACGTCATCGAGATTCTGCCAGCCGGCGGCTCCCCGGTCCGCCTGGAGGTCGAGTGACGTCGCGACGCCCGTCCCGCCCCGAACGGCTGCTGGAAGAAGCGGATCGGGCGCAGCGCAGCGGCGATTTCGCGGCCGCCGCCGTGGCGCTCCGCAGCCACCTCGACGAACATCCCGACGATCAACCGACTCGGCTCCGCTTCGCGACCGTGCTGATCGCGCTCGGCGACGGAGGGCGCGCGCGCGGCCTCCTGCTGCCGCTCGAGAGCGGAACCGACGACGAGATGATCCGCCGCGACGCGACCCGACGGCTGGCGGAGCTGGACGAGGCGGAGGGCGCGATGCTGGCGGCCATCGAACGCTGGGAAAAGATCATCGCCGACGACATCGACGATCCCCAGGCGCGCACCCACCTGGCGCTGCTGCGCCCGACCCGCGCCGAGCTCGACGTGCAGCCGTCGCAGACGCTGGTGTCGCCGGCCGGGATCGAGGCGCTGCGCTTCCGGCTTCTGCGGGAGCTCGGCCGCGGCGCCACCGCGACCGTCTACCTGGCGCGCGACGAGGCGCTGAATCTGGACGTGGCGCTGAAGGTGCTGCACCCCCAGCTGTCGGGCTCGGGCCGCTCGGATTCGCTGCGCCGTTTCTTCGCCGACGCGCGACTGGCGGCGGCCGTCCGCCATCCCGGCGTGGTCGCGATCTACGACGTCGACGAGGCGGCGCGCGCGGTGGCGATGGAGTGGATCTCGGGCGGGACGCTGCGACAGCGGCTGCGCGAACATCCGGGAGGCCTGCCGGCCGCCGAGCTGCGCGCCACCGCCCGGAGCCTCTTGGACGCGCTCCACCACGTGCACGCGGCCGGGATCGTCCACGGCGATCTCAAGCCCTCGAACCTGCTGCTGCGCGCGCCCGGAAACGTCGTGCTGGCCGACTTCGGGGCGGCCGAGCTGACCGGCGGCGTGCGCGGGGCGGGCGCCGCCGGAACGCCGCTCTACTTCGCCCCCGAGCAGTTCCAGGGAGCGCCGAGCTCGCCCGAGGCCGACCTGTACGCGGTCGGCGCGATCCTCTGGGAGGCGGCGACCGGCCGCCCGCTACGCAGCCACGCCGATCTGATGCGCGGCGCGGGGGGCGTCCAGCCGCTCTCCAACGCGGACCGCGCGATGATCGAAGCGGCCCACGGCCCCGGGCTACTTCGGC
>DATFXS010000685.1:0-6141 GCA_035315605.1 Polyangia bacterium | reverse complement strand
TCATGGGCGGGCCGCCGCCGGTCTGGGGCGTGAAGAAGACGTTCCCGCCGAACCGGATGTGCGTGCCGGCGACCGTCGCCGTGCCGCACGTCTCCGGATTGCTGGCGCAGTCGGCGATCACCGCGACGACGAAATACGGCGTGTTCGGATTCAGCGTCGCCGAGTAGCGCGACTGCTTGTTCGAGATCTTCGTCAGCGGCACGACGGTGAAGACGAAGTTATTGAAATCGGTGATGTCGACGAGAACGACCTCGCCGCTCTGCGCGGTGTTGAAGTGCGTGAGCGCAGTCCAATCGACGGCGCCCGTCACCTTCACGCCGGGAGCGGCCTCCGCGCTCCGATGACAGAGAAGCAGAGCTCCCGCGATCATGACCAACGTCGAAATGCGCCGCATCGTCGTCTCCTGGGTCCGGTGTGGGGCGCATTGGACAGTACGCGAGACGGGAAAGCAATAAGGTGGTAGCGGTAGCGGGCCTCGACGCTGGCGCGACTGACGTTCGCGTCCGACGTCCGTGACAATTGCGTGATCGAAATGACGAAATGGCTGGTTTTGACGTGTGCCTTGCTCGCGAGCGGGGGCGGATCGCCGGATGCGCGATTGCCCGTCGTCGTGGGCCGCATCGAGCCGTACACCTTCCCACTGGGTCCCGAGGCGAGCTGGGCCTTTCTGTGGAGTCGCGGCTGGATCGGTAATTCCCAGGACGACGAGGACCGCATCCACCGCATCCTGGTCGAACGGCCGGGAGCGAAGAAGGCCGGCGTGGCCCTGATGGTCACGGATGCGTTCATGTCTCTCCGTCGCACGCCGCGGGACATCTACGTCCACCTCTTCACGGCGAAAGACCAAGACGGCTGGCTTGCCCGCGTCGAGGGCTCCCTCGCGGTTCGCCTGTCCGGACCGGTGGACGCCGAATGGTTCGCGGACACGCCGGCCGGTCTGCGCGCTCTCCATACGGGCCCCATCGCTCACGAGTACCGGTGGCAACTGTACGCGGTCGAAAAAACGACGCTTCGCCCCCTCGGCGACGAGCACCGCGGTGAGATGACGTTCGGCCTCGTCGCCCTGCCCGGTGAGCTGCTGGTCGCAGCCGGAGACGAACAACCGTACGGTGCGCCCGCCGCCGCGCATTCGCCGCGCGGTCGCCTGCTGCATCTGACGACCGACGGGAAGGTGGTGCGCGAAGAACCATTTCCTGACCGTCGGCCTGCTGGGATCGCGCTGACCGACGACGGATGGATCGTCGTGCTGGGCTGGGGCACGCCCGCGCACGAGTTCAAGGACGGTACGGTGGTCGCTCGCAAGGTGACGCCCGCGGGCGCCGAGCCCGGGCCGTGGCGATTGCTGGCGAACCAAATCGAGATTCCGAGCAATCTGATCCAGCGCGGCGGCTGGACGTGCTTCGAAGAACGGTCCGCCGAGACGGCCGTCTTTCATTGCATCAACCCGAACCGCGGCCTCCACGTCGTCACCCCACGCCTCAGGTCCTTGGCCGTGAAGTTCGACATCGACCCGCGCGGCGGGCATCCCTGCCTCGTGTTTCGACAGCCGCGCGACGACGGCCGCGAAGGCCGTCAGACGGTCGCGATGCCGCTGCCCTGAATCACTTGAGGCCGACTGCGACGACGTGGAGGTGGTACTGGTTCCACTCCGTCGGAGCGCCCTCCTTCGTGGTGACCCGCGCGCTGCCGACGACCAAGAGCCGGACGACGTGGCCGGAGACCTTGACCTCGATCGGCCTTCCCGGCACGGCCGTCTGCACCGCCCCCGACGCGCGGACCTCGACGGGCAGCGACGCCTTGGTCACAGCGCCGGCGGTCTCGGCGCCTGGCAGCGGCGCCGTGCCCTGGCGGAGCTGCAGCGCGCCCTTGGCCAGCGTCAACGCGATCGGCTTCTCACCGTGAAGGTTGGCGCGCTCGAGCAGTGGGGCGGCCCCTTCACGCGCATCCTCGATGGTGATGCGCTCCGAGATGCCGGGGGCCTCGGCGGTCTGCCGGAACGACACGCGCACGCGCTGATCCTTGGCGAGACGTGGTTGGAGGTCAGCGGGTAGCCGCAACAGCAGTTGCAACGGCGCGCCCTGCTCGGCCGCCAGGTCGACCCGCTCCCCCGCGATCGATGTGACCACCGCGTTCGTGGTGACGTCGGGAACAATCTCGCCGTTGCGCGCCAGCTGGACGAACACCGTGGCGCGGTCCGGGATCTTGTCGAGTGCGCGCGGGAGAGCCGCCGCCGGCGCGCGCGGCTGGTTGAGCACCACCACCGGCGTCTTGGGTGGCGGAGGCAACGTCGGCGGCGAGGGCCGACCCTCGCCGGGCCCCGCGCCCCGGTTGCAGGACGGCCCCACGAGCAACGACAGGCTGACGGCCAGCACCCAGACGACACGCATCAGTTCCCTCCCCACTGCGTACCCGCGGCCGTCGCGAAACGGAGCTGGACGCGCTTGAAGTCGGCGCTGTCGTGCAGCACTGAGAGCGCTCCGTCGCTGTTGATGTCGGTCGAGACCCCGGTCTGCAAGGCTCCCGAGCCGTTCCAGTCGATCGACACATTGCCGCAGATGCCGAGGTTCTCGTTGAGGTTGTTCTCGTCGAGGTTGGACAGCATCCCTTGCGAATAGGTGAGCACGCCATCGGGGGTCAGGTCGCAGTTCGTGCTGACCCCGGGGAACTGATAGCGGTAGCTCATGATGCTGGGGTAGTTTGGCTTGAAGTTGGTGCCTTCGTCGCCGCCGTGTTGAAGGGCGAGATTGTGACCGAGCTCGTGCAGGAACGTCGCGGCCTGCGAGGTCGCCGAACACAAGTTGGACGGGCAGGTCACATAGAAGTCGTTCCCTGGGCCGAGGAAGCTCTCGCTCTGTCCGGACGAACACCCGGAGTTCGTCACGCCGCCGGCGGTGCCGCAGCCGATGGCACAGGCGGCCGAATCGAAGCCGAAGATCACATAGTGAAACAGCCGCAAGCGATTGGGATCGAAGTTCGCTGCGGTGGCCTTGAACGCGTACTGATCGGTGAAGCCGGTCGCCGTTCCGCCGCCCAACCGCATGCAATCGGTGGTCGGCGGGTTGGTGCCTCCGCCCGTGAACGGGGCGCCTTGACCACGATCGACGATGAGGTTCAACCCCTGGACCCCGTCCAGGTTCATCACCGGATAGTTGGCCATCGCGGCGACGGCCGTTGGCCAGACCGCTGCCAGCGGAGCCGCGGCGCCCGTCATCCAGTCGGCTTCGACGAGCACGTCTTTATGCCACTTGTTGACCCCCATGGCCGGCAGGTCGACGTCGATCATCCCGTCCCCGTTGGCATCGAAGCCATGGTCTTCGATCTGATCCGACAAGCCGTCGTTGTCGCTGTCGAGCTCCGCCATGTTCGCGGCGATGCGATAAGGAACCGTGGCAGAGAGCTGCCCATCCAGGTTCTTCACGGCCACGTTGATCGTGGTGCCGGGTGGCTGGTTCACGAGGCCGCACCAGATCATCCCGTAATGGAAAATCGGGTACCCGAGTGTACCGGCGGCGCCCGGCAGCGTTGCGCGCAGCACCTGGGAGAACGCGCTGGTCTGCTCGACGCCGTCGACCACGACCTTGGCACCGGCGTCAACGTTGGGTCCGTAGGCGAACAGAAGGAAGGTGGCGCCGCTCGCGTTGATCGAGAACAGCTGGACGTAAACATCGTCGATGCGCGGCGCAGGGAAAGCGACGGGAGCCGCCGTGACGGTGAAGCTGAGCGTGCCGGACGTGCCGACGCCCGTCTGCACGGCCACCGGGTGCGGCCCGGCCGCCGCGCCCGGCGGCACGCTGAACAGCGAGCCAGACAGCGACGTGGGAACCGCCACCTCGCTAGCTAGCCCTCGGTCCCAGATGACCCTCCCCAGTGCGAGGTTGGCCCCTTGTACCTGCACCACTGTATGCGGCGGCCCTTGCGGCGGATCGAGCGTGGCGATGGTCGGCGGCTTGCACGCCCCGGCGAGAAAGAGCCCCGCGCACGCTCCCACTAGGACGACGGTCGACCCTCTGTTCACCGTGTGCCGCTCCCTTCCCGTGCCGCGGGCACCGATCGCCCGCCTCTGCTCTTCACAACGGAGAGGTCGGCGGTTGTTCCCGCGTCGCTACGCGCGCGACAAATGCTCGCCCACGACGCGCAGCTCGGACAGGTTGTCGACGTCGTGATCGAGCAGCGGCACCTCGGTGATCGCGACGCCGGGGGCGCGCGCGCCGAGACGACCGAGCTCGCGGCGCTCCGACGCCGCCAGCGTCGCGAAGGCGCGCGCGACGGGCGCGAGCCGGGCCGCCGCCTCGTCGACCGCCGCCGCCGGCAAAGCCGCGACGGCCGCCCGCGCGCGCAGCGCCGCCGCGATCGCGGCCGGATCGTCCAGGCCCGGCGCCGCGTGAACCCGATTCGCGACGAAGCCCGCCAGGCCGATGCCGGCCGCTCGCAGGCGCCCGTGGAAGTAGAGCGCCTCGTCGATCGCCGCCACCTCCGGCACCAGCACCAGCAGAAAACCGACCTGCGGCCCACGCAGAAGTTCGTCGACCGCCTTGGCGCGCGCCAGAAACGCGGTCAGCACCTGCTGGAAATCGAGGAGGAACGCGCCCACGTCGTCGAGGAACCGGTTGCCGACCAGCTTCGCGATCCGGCGCACCAGCAGCGCGCCGCCCGAACGCAGCCGCTGAAACGAGAAGCGCTTCGCCCCTTGCGGCGGCCGCGCGAACCACCCGAGCGCCGGGCTGGAGACCGCGGCCGCGATGCGCCCAGGCGCCTCCAGAAAATCGAGCGCGTTGGCGGTCGGCGGCGTGTCCAGGACCACCAGATCGAAGCGGCCGCTGGCGACGAAGTCGTGCAGCGCCAGCGTCGCCGCGAACTCCTGCGATCCGGTCAGCATGGTCGTGATCTGACGGTAGATGACGTTGTCGAAGATGCGCCGCTGCATCTCCGGATCGGGCACCGCCTCGATCACCATGCGCCGGAAGGTGGCCTCGGTGTCGATGCGCACGGCGTGCAGGTTGCCCCCGGCGGCCTCGTCCACCCCGATCGCCCGGCAGGCAGCCGGCGGCAGCGGCTTCGGATCGGACCCGAGCCCGCCCGTCCCCAGCGCGTCCGCCAGCCGCGGCGCCGGATCGATCGTGCAGACCAGCGTCCGCTTCCCGCGCCGCGCCGCCAGCGCGCCCACCGCCGCGGCGATCGTCGTCTTGCCGACGCCGCCCGGACCGACGCAGACGACGACGTGGCTGTCGTTGATCAACGTATCGATCAACCCAACCGAACCAGCAGCACGGTGATGTTGTCCGGCCCTCCGGCCTCGTTGGCGGCGTCGACCAGCAGCTGGCAGGCGGCTTCGATGTCGGTCGTCGAATTCAGGATGGTCGCCATCTTGGCGTCCCGCACCGACCCCCACAGGCCGTCGGTGCACAGCATGTAGAGGTCGCCCGACTGGACCTTGTTGACGTAAACGTCGGGCTCCAGCTCGTCCTTGCTGCCGAGGCTGCGCATCACGACGTTCCGGTGCGCGAAGCCGGCCAACTCCTCGTCGGTCATCTCGGGCCGCGCCGCGCGCATCTCCTCCGCGATCGAATGGTCGCGCGTCAGCTTCTTGAATTCGCCGTCGCGCAACCGGTAGGCGCGGCTGTCGCCCGCGTGGGCGATCGCGATCTGCCTCTCGCCCACCGCCATCGCGACGATCGTCGCTCCCATGCGGGCGCGCGACCGATCGGCGTTGGCGGCCTCGCGAATCTTGTCGTTCGCGACCTTGATGCCGACCCGAAGCAGATTGGCGGCCAGCGACAGCGCGCGATCGACGCCGTACGGCCAGACCTGGCGCGGATCGCGGTGAAACGACGTGAAGAATCCCTCGACCGTGTCGATCGACATCGCCGCGGCGACCTCGCCCGCGTTGTGACCGCCCATGCCGTCGGCGACGATGAACAGCCGATTTTCCACGAAGCTGCCGAACGCGTCCTCGTTCTCGGGGCGCTGCTGCCCGGCGTGCGACAGCCCGGCCGCCACCAATGGCAGGCTCTCGCCGGGGTCGTCTGAAACGGGGGGAGCGGCCATGGAAAGGCCAAAGTTCGCAAATAGGCCACCGGTCGATCAACCTCTTTTTCAGGCCAAGTTGGGGGGGATCCCCTACGCCTTGGCGAGGGCCGCCGC